>JAYUQR010000044.1:0-4714 GCA_043756665.1 Candidatus Altimarinota bacterium
ATTTTATTTATATTTTCGCATTATGAAAACATATGCAATGTCCCTTCTCATCTGTATAGCCCCTATAGCCATGTTATTTTCTCTCGACTCTGTATTCGCTGAGTGAGATGAGAGTGAAACTGTGAATATATTCATTTCGAACCTCGACACATCACTGACAAAGAAAACCCCAGAACAAAGGAAAATATATTACACAAGGACTATCGCTCAACTAGAGGTAAAAATTAGTCAATATAAGGAGATCCAGAAGATCTTGCAAAAAAGACTCTCAGGTAACGAAACAGTAACTCCCATAAAATCTATCACCGGAATCGTCGTCGATCTTCCTGGAGTGGTCGAGAAACCAATAGTAAATACTTCTATATTCCAAGCAAGTGAATGTAGTATCCCCCCCTGAGAGAGCCGATGTATATCGACATTAACCGTGAATGCACCTTCAGGAAAAAGTTTTACGGTAGTCAATAAGAGTCACAATATCACATCAATTAACCTCCTCAAACCGAGTAATGTTCATACCATTATCGGATGGCCCACTCCTGTATATATTATCTGAGAGAGTATTACTCGCAATTCTGCAAACAATATAGCGTATGGGGAAAATAAACTCGAACTCTATGAAGGAAATACAAAAATAGCTAGTACAATAACGCTGGCTATATGCCAAGTGGGGACAATATGGAATGGTTCGATATGTAGCGATAGGCAATCCTGATGAGCTTGAGTACAAACATGAGAGGTAATCATACAGAAAAATCCAAACATTGACCCCGTTATAGTACCCTGCAGAAATACAGAAATAAACAGTAGAAATTCTGGCTGTATTCTTCAAAAGAAAATACAATTACTCTCATATATTGTAGATAAACAAGTATTTCTCTATTCTGGTTCAATTATCAAATATTCATCCACCGGATGAGCTCTCCTTGAGCTATATGGGACAATTGGCGTCTCAGATGATACCTCTATCGTCTTAACCTCGAGTACCGGTAAGAAACTCTATGCAAGATATACAAATTCAAAATGATCATGGAAAATCTCCAATATCCAAACAGAAGGATTCCTTCAAGATGGACTCAGTCGATATACACTCTCTTTTGTAAATGATGATAGTTCAGGAGTAGATATACGTATCCAGAAGATCTCAGAGGATATAGCACGCTCTATTGATCCGATATACCGAGGAAATACTCGTTATGGGAAGAAGCATGATGCCTATCTCGAATAATACCCTTCCTATTGGAAGCATAAAAAAAAGAATAAGGATACTTATTCTTTTTTTGAATGAACGAATGTGCCGATAATATCCTCTGAACAGAGCCGATCTATATCTTCGATACGACAGACATAGATAGGCATCCCTTCATCATTCGCGAGAG
The DNA here is from genome assembly GCA_043756665.1 of Candidatus Altimarinota bacterium. Taxonomy (GTDB): domain Bacteria; phylum Patescibacteriota; class Gracilibacteria; order BD1-5; family UBA2023; genus STC-74. Next base: position 1,377 of record JAYUQR010000044.1, read on the forward strand.
CGATCGCCGCCTGATCCATCACACGGATATCCTTATGGAGTACTTCATGGAGAAAGAGAGTATCATATCGAACTGCATCTGTATGTTTTTTTGGATCTTTATCATAGATTCCGTCGACCTTTGTCGCCTTGATGACGACATCACACTGGAGCTCGAGTGCCCTGAGTACAGCACAGGAATCAGTCGTCGAATACGGATTCCCTGTCCCTCAGACACAGATGACGACTCTTCCCTTCTCGATATGACGCAGAGCTCGACGTCTGATAAAGTCCTCAGCAACACGCTGTGTCGGTATCGCACTGAGAACCCTCACATCGACTCATTCATCCTCTATCGCTTCTCAAATAGCTAGACCATTGATAATCGTCCCCATCATTCCCATGTAGTCACCCGTCACCCGATCGAATCATCCCTCCTCGAGCTCTATTCCACGGAATATATTTCACCCTCACACGACGATAACGACTTCGAGATTCTCCGATTGGACGAGATGGACGATTTTCTTGGCGAGAAATGAGAGAAAATTAGCGTCTATCCCATATCATTGATCTCACTGGAGTGCTTCTCATGAGAGTTTTAGAAGTATTCTTTTAGGGGTGTGGTATTTTTTCATAGAGAAAATTATGAGATATGAAATATCCGAGTGAAGAGGAAGAATACCACTGAGAATGCGAGCACCAGTATGAAGAGGATCGTCAGACCGAGTATCATCGAGTTTCTCTTAATAATCTCTTTTTCGAGACTGGTCACTTTTTCTGAAAGTCCGTGGATATCCTCATCACCTTTTGATTTGGCACTCTCGAGCAGGTATGTCGCTTTTTTATACTCGACGAGAGGGATAGAGTTTTTGAGTTCTGATTCACTTTTCCCGAGACGGTAGGAGAGATCCTGGATAACCTCATCTTTTTTTATGATGATCGATTGAGTTTCTTCATAGAACCGAGCAAAATCAGGAAGGAGTTGGAGTCATTCATTCGGAATCAATTCCTGAGTTGACCGCTGAGGAGCCTGATCGATGTCTCCACCCCTCTCATCCATGATCACGATATAATCCTCTTCTTTTCTCGCAGGATCCATGAGCCGTACAGACTCGACGTCACTGTCCTCGAGGAACATTTTTTTGCCAACTCGACGAGTCCGGATGCGTCATGCCTGGATATGTCTATCGACAGTACGGGTAGAGACTCAGAGACGCTTGGCAGCATCGAGACGATCAATAGCAAAGGCCATACATGGAACGTAAATTTTAGAGCGTGGAACTTCACGAAAATAAAAAAACACCCGAAAAGTTTCGAGCGTATTGTATAAAAATACTATGGAAAAGCAAATATTAGTGGCAGGTAGACGAATGCCCAAGGGAAAGTACTTACTATCGATTTTTGATGAAAATGGTGAGATTCAAAAGAAACCTTGTATTCTATAACTAAAGACCAAAGAAAGGGTCTTTTTCTTTTGCTCTATGAAGGGGTTTATATAGAAAACGGCAGACCGTAACCACGTTATCAAATATGTCCGAAGAACAAAAGAAAAAACTCCAACAACAACTCTGGAATATCGCAGATACTCTCAGGGGAAAGATGCATGCTGACGAGTTCCGAGACTATATTTTAGGATTTATATTCTATAAGTATCTCTCTGAGAAAATGCTTCTCAAAGCAAATGAGCTTCTCAAGCATGAAGATATAAAAGACTATTCAAAAATAGACGAAAATACAGGGGAAGGGAAAGAAATACTTAAACATATAAAAGAAAATACAATCCCAGATATCGGATATTTTCTCAAACCCACTGAACTTTTTTCATATCTGGCAAAAAAGTGAAACTCTCGATCTGAAAATGAATCGAGTAATTTCATCCTTCCTGACCTGCAAAAAGTTCTCGTAAATATACAAAACTCAACCACAGGAACAGAGAGTGAAGATGACTTCGATGATCTCTTCTCAGACCTCGACCTCACTTCTCAGAAACTCGGGAAAACAGAAGATCAGAAGAATGAACTCATATCAAAAGTTCTCTTTCATCTTGATCAGATAGATTTCCAGCTCCAAAATGCCCAAATTGATGTTCTCGGAGATGCATATGAATACCTCATCGGGCAATTCGCCAGCTCTGCAGGAAAAAAAGCAGGAGAATTCTATACGCCACAAGAGGTCTCACGAGTACTTGCGAAGATAGTTACCAGTGGCAAAACTCGACTCAAATCAGTCTATGATCCTACCTGTGGATCTGGATCACTCCTTCTCCGTGTTGCAAGGGAGGTGAATGGAGATGTGACGGATTTCTATGGACAAGAGATGAATCGAACAACCTACAATCTGGCTCGTATGAACCTCATACTTCATGATGTCTCATACCAACATTTTGACATCCAACAAGAAGATACCCTCGAACATCCTCTTCACCTCGGAAAGAAGTTTGAAGCCATAGTTGCTAATCCTCCATTCTCAGCCCAGTGGAAAGCAGACAGCCTCAAGATGAGTGACGATCGGTTCTCACAATATGGAGAACTTGCACCGAGCTCGAAAGCCGATTTTGCATTCGTCCAACATATGATCCATCATCTCGATGACAATGGTACTATGGCAGTCGTTCTTCCCCATGGAGCACTATTTCGTGGTGGAGTAGAACAACGCATCCGAAAATATCTCATCGATGATCGTAATTATCTCGATGCTGTTATCGGACTCCCTGCCAATCTCTTCTATGGTACCAGTATCCCAGCATGTATCATGGTGTTTCGGAAGTGTCGTGAGAATCCTGATAATATCCTCTTCATCGATGCAAGTACAGGTTTCGAGAAAGTAAAAAATCAGAATATCCTCCGAGAAGAACACATCGAGAAGATCATCTCTACCTATCGCAATCGTGAAAACATAGAGAAATATTCTCATATCGCCAGTCTCGAAGAAATAACAGAAAATGAATACAATCTGAATATTTCTCGATATGTAGATACTTTTAAAGAGGAAGAAGTAATTGATATAGATGCTATTGCAACTGAGATTCAGAGTATAGATACAGAAATGCAAAATATCGATGAATCTATTAGAAGATATTGTGCAGAACTCGGGATTAATTCACCATTCTAGTCTATGTCGCAAAAAGAAATAACATGAAAAATACCGAAACTGAGATTTAGGGGATTTCAGGATGAGTGGAATGCTATATTATGAGGAATAATATTTAACTCTATTTCTGATAAAGAACATAATTCAGATTTACCAATTTTAGCGATTACTCAAAGTAAAAACTATATATTGATCTAGACCACGGACTGTAAGTCCGTGGCTTTCTGTTTGTATTGGTATTGGTTATAAGGTGATTTCTAGACCTTCTGT
>JAYUQR010000045.1:0-38107 GCA_043756665.1 Candidatus Altimarinota bacterium
AAAAAAGAAACATGAAAAGGAAAAATGGTATTCAACTGGTTTGAATGGAAAAGAGATAGTGCAAAAGAATATAAGAAAATCCACCCTACCCAAAAACCAGTAAATATCTTGAAAAAGATTATTGAGATTTTCACAGACGAATGAGATGTTATAATTGACCCCGTAGCATGATCGTGAACAACTTTACGCGCGGCGATGGAACTTAATCGGAATTCATACGGATTTGAGATAAAAAAAGAATTCTATAATTCCGCAAAAGAACACATGATAAATAAACCCGTACAAAAAGAACTACTATTATCTGATAATCTATAAACTATGTACAATCCTAGAGACTGTTGGCATAATTCATATTTTCTCTTTACTGAATTTGATATTCGAAAGAATCCTCTTTGTAAACTTTCGCATAGCGATTATGAAAGAATGCGTATAATTCAGTGAGAAGATCTTTTGCCTTATATAATATGATAGAAACAAAATGTAGAACATGTTCATCATGGATCTCATCATTCTCACCGAATAAGAGTTATTGTTCGAAGAAGTGTGAATGAGTTATTCCATATGATCCAGAGGTTGAAAAGTTAAAATCTATTTTTTGAATAAAATAATATGAAATGTACTTACTGTATCGAGAAAGAAAAAGACTGGTCGGAAGATAATTCACCGATCGAGTGTGCTTTTTCTTCCTGATTATTTCATCAAGATAATTGGAATTGCTGACTTATGGATAAGCTCCGTGATCAGGCAGAGAAAACTTCTGTATGGAATGATGATATGTATGCGTGAATAATGCCGTATTCTATCGATAGACATGACGAAGTCTACTGAACAGTAGATGATGACTCTGGATATCTCTATCTCGAGTGGTACAAGTCGAGAGGGAAGACTGATAAATGTATCGATATGGACACTATTGAACCACTCAGCCTCGATAAAGCGTATGAGATATGTCTCTTCATTAAAAAAGTAATATGATAAATACGCTAATAAATGGAGATTGTCTTGAGATAATGAAAAGGATACCTGATAATAGTATTGATTTAGTGCTCACCGATCCACCCTACTGAACTACTGCTTGTAAATGGGATTCTGTAATAGATTTTGACCTAATGTGGAAAGAACTCAAAAGAATTATAAAATCAAACGGAGCTATTGTATTATTTTGAAGTGAGCCCTTCTCCTCAGCTCTCCGTATGAGCAACATAAAACAATATAAGCACGACTGGATATGGGAAAAAGATGCAGGAAGTAATTTTCAAACTGTTAAATATCAACCAATGAAGGAGCACGAGATAATATCAGTATTCTGAGAATGAAAGATAAATTATTTTCCAATAATGCAAGAAAGAATAGGCAGTCGAAAATGAAAAGAAACTACCACAATAGATAGTGGAAGAACAAATAGTGTATATTGAACTATGGAATGAGGGAAAAGATTATTTGTACCAGAATTGAGAAATCCAAGAAGCATACAGCGATTCAATAGAGAAAGATGAATACACCCCACTCAAAAACCAGTAGCACTTCTGGAATATCTTATTAGAACATATACAAACGAGTGAGAGATGGTGCTAGACTTTACAGCCTGATCTGGAACAACAGGAGTAGCTTGTAAAAATACCAATAGAAACTATATCCTGATAGAAAAAGATCCAGAGTATTGTGAGATAATTAAAAAACGATTATCTAATACAAATTCACCACTATTCTAAAACAATATGATAAAAGTTCGTCTCCCTATCCACTGGACTATACTCAGTAATACTGAATATATCTGAATGAATTTCTATAGGAATTCTCATTTTAGGATTCTTGATAAATTCAAGAAGGATTATACAGAAAAACTCTTTCCTTATCTCAAATGAAAGAAGCTCCAGACACCTATATCGATCACCTATATTTTCCATCCATCGAGGAAATGACAGGATATGGATAACTGCATATCAGTGACATCGAAATTCTTTCAGGATGCACTTGTATGTTATGGAGTTATACCCGATGATGATTATGATCATATCACACGTACTACCTCTATTGTAGGTGAGAAGGATAAAGAGGGCTATATAGAGGCGATTGTTGAATCTATCTAATTTTACACTATGAATCACTATATCCAATGACTCGAATCGGCAATAAAGACATGACCACGACCACATACTCCGTATAGTCTCAAGACTACGAGGTCATGGGATGAAGAATTCAAGAAGGTTTGTTTCGTTCAGCTAGAGCTCTATAGGATAGGAAAAGGAAGACTTAATCAATAATATAAATTTATATGACTTCATTGAAGCCTAATTATGACAGAGACAATCCAGAACATACTGCGTATTTTATGAACCATAAAGTCTCTGAAAGTATGCAATATTTCAATTCTTCCTCTCTCCAGTGAGTATATAAGAATAGAGGGAGTCGGGAGCTTGAATTTTCATGATGAAAGAAAGGAAGAAAGAGAAAACTCCCACCAGAAAAGAATAGAGGTCTCAATACTGAGGTGTGGGAACGTGAAGAAATGACATTTTGAGATATGAAGCCACTTCCATGATTTGTTTTTTGACAAATATACGAATAATCCCCCTCACGGGGGACTTTTTTTGTGTCTACATAGCTTGTAGTATAGAAAACGTCGCTATGGGGCAGAAAATGGGTACATTATACATTTATCATTTTACTCCTGTTTTTGATCGCTACAGGCTGTATATTTTCGGGTAAAAGTATGAAAAAACATTGAGATTGCCAAACGGTTTTGAGTAGTGATCGAAAATTGAATATCTTATATTGATTTCCTACTCGTCCCTCATAATTATCCTGCATATTGAAATACGTCCAGATTGGTCATATTCACGACATAGAGATACAGTGACCATATTGTCATTTTTTGAGTGTTTCAGACTCACTTGCAGAGATTTCACCATCCGATCGAGCTCTCGAGTATTCTGTACCAGTCCAGTATCCAGTGATGACGGGTATATTTCTCTGTAGACATCCACTCATGACACTCGATCCGTACTTTATACGAGTATTCCATACCTTCCGATCGGGGAATCGAGTATTCATATATGCGACGAATTCAGAACCTATAGCAGATACATATCATCATTTTTTTGGATGCCATACTCATTTTGCTTCCAAGTGATCACAGAGGCCATACATGATTTTAGTAAAATCTTCTTTAGGATTCCATAATGAGAACCAAGCTCTGAGGTGAGAGGCGATCACACATGAATACCAGAATCGTTCTGTATTCCCCTGATTGAATCCTGTATAGACTCATGGAAATTTAGGCATTCTTGCTATGAGGCGGGTGAGTTCTTGCTCATCTCCTCCTGCTATCATCTCGGTATCGAGGGAGTCATCTCATATAATTCCTGAGTATTCTGGATTGATCATTATCTATAAGGGTTAAGTTTCTGACGAGCGAGTATAAACGCAATATCCTGACGTACTTTTTGTATCTCATCGGCAAGCTGATTCATCGCCTCTCTATGGAGATCCATCTCGTGACCATGCAAGTGTCATGCAGTTCTGAGCATATGAGCGTATTCGATTTCCTTCTCGGTGAGCTCTAGTTGTTTAGCGAGGTACATATTATGTATCAGAGTTATGATAGATATGGTAGTCGAGGACTTGTCATGGTTCGAGTTCTCCTAGTTCCTCCTCTCTGAGGAGCCTATATACTTGTTCACGTGTGAGAGGAAATCGTACATATGGTTTCGGTACTTCTGTGGGATTATTGCGTGGCCTTTCCATATTAAGTATATCTTTGAAGTAAACGATCTTTGAGCTTTTTGATCTCTTCTACATGGATATGATACCTGATTCACTGAGCTTTACAGTTCTTATCCTCACCGCATACCTCTTGTGTGAGTCACTGTATTTTCTTGATTACACTTTCTATACGAGCTTCACATTCTTTGCGTGATACTCATTCTTTCTGACATACCGCTACATTTCATAGATAGAGTTGTTCGATTGCTTGCGTGTCCATATTAGAGCATTTTTAGTATTCCTTGAACTTCTTCCGTCTGAGCTTCTACGATCTGTTTTACTGTCCTTTCTGAGAGCTGTATATAGTGATAGGTAGCCACTCAGTGAGCAATAGCAAGCTCTTGTCTTCCATACTGTACTGATCGAGTCCCGTCGGTATGTGTGATAAGTGTGGCTTCTATAGACTATGAAGGATTATAGGTACGAGATAGGCATACACTGGCAACCAAACGAACCCTGATAACAATCCCCACTTAGCCTTCATCATCCACCGCCGACACCTGTATCATCAGAAAAAGTATTTAACCATTTATAGGCTTAGGACTAAACATAGCGAGTTCGCTTCTTGGTTGGTAACTGATTTGGTCACGGAGTCTTCTTCGTGATCCTAACTGTCTTATTGGGAGTCATGATTTTTACTGTTCGAGGCATATAGTAGAATTGTTAGTAAATGCGTATATAGAGTGGATCTCATCGAATATTCCCGTAATGTAGATTACTATAAATACTAAAATAATCCCGAGGATCATTCAGGCCATGACTGGGATTATAATGTTTCTTACAGGACTCATATCTTTTTGAGGATAAATAGAATGATTCATATAGTGAAGGATCAGATAGCTCAGAATGCGGAACGGACGATCCATTTGTGGTTCTCTTGAATTTCTTTAATGGCACTTTTATTCTCGTTGTATTCTTCTCGTGAGGCAAACTTTACTGATGCGGAGTCGATAAAGTCTTGCATCATCATTTTCAATTCTGCGTGCTGAAAGGCGGTATTTTTTTCGAGCCTTGCCACTGCTTCATTTGTGTATTTAATCTCCTGTTTCAGCAAGGCGATTTCTGTATTATTGTTACTTGCTACCATTATACGGATTTCTGAGAAAAATAAAAGGTTTTTCCATATTTATTCAGGAGAAAGAAGGCTATAATCGCTATAGATAGCCTTTGTATCCCTGACCAGTGAAGGAGATGGAAGAGTTTACAAGCGAATTTATAGTTTGATTTATAGTATCCTATACCAAGACGAAATTGGAGATCGTGTTCGATCGAGAGCTCACGAATATCATCGAGGAGACACTGGGCTTTCTCACTATCATATCACGGTAAAAGCTCTATATTTGCGAATAAAGCCTTTTCGAGATTCTTTCCCTCACCACCTACCCCGTTTGTTATTCCGCATTGAGATAGGCATGTTTTCTCGTGTTCTGAGAGGCTATATTCCAGTATCGTCTCGATTGTTCTCATTGGACTGTTTAGTAAAGTAATATGTGAAGACTATTGATACGAGCATGACGAAATCTTTTCCGTCTACTATCCCTCTATATGTGAACACACAGAGAGCGAGAGTCATTATGATAAATACGATGCGAGAGGCGGATTTATGGATCATTTAGAAGAAGGGGAAGAAGTTTGATTTAATGGAAGTCACAGAGGGGGCAAGTGAGAACATTGTTCCATTATACTCTTGTGAAGCGGATGTAATATTCATTGACTTGCTTCCTGCGGGAGTTTGCGAGCTGTTTGAATCTGCGATAAAAAGACCTGTAAATAGTACCTCGATATTCGCTCGTATGAAAGTATTGGCTCATGCTGTGATAGCTAATCAGCTTCTTCATTTAGAGCACATAATAAGCCAAGTATCATTTTCTATGGTTGTTACTGTTTGCGTCCATGAGGTTGTGGTTGTTGGTCAGTTTGTAACTGTTGCATCTGGCACTCCAGATTGCCTAGCTCCCGTATAAGAAGCTATGTGACACATGATTACTCACGAAGTAGCTACCGTAATGACTACATTATTTGCTCCAGTAAGTGGGGCAATAAGTCAAAATGTAGAGGTGCTATTTCATACACCATCTGTACTTGTTGTCCCTATTTGTGTCATAGCGACTCCTCCATAAGTTACAGATGATATAGTTGTACTATGTCCAACATTTACCGTTAAGAATCTATTGGCTCCACTACAAGTATGAGATTGAGTCATAGTGGTGCCAGCATTTACCCTAGCTGCGGGCGTGGTAGTAGAGTCAAAAGCAATTGCCATTTATTTCACAATATTAGGAATAAGAGCGATCGCCTTTGCCATAGCCTCTCCCATCTTCGCCATTACTTCTAGCCTATCCTGTTCTGAATAATCAGGATTATCGACAGAAGTGCCGAGCCAGTTAGTAAGACTATCATAGTTTGCTTTGGCATTTTCAATTCATGAATCGAGCCCATCTATCCATGATTTGATTTGTAGGGCTGTGAGTTGTTTTGGTGTAGTTTCGAGAAACATAGAGAGAAAAATTAGTGATTATCATCCTTGGAGATCAGATCCCATTTAGCGTCTGCACCATTATAGAAAAATAATAGATACATGGTCTTACTGATTATGGTTGTGGTTGGGAGGGTTGTATCTCCTCATCTGTATATAGCATTCCAAGTGATAGCACGGGCAGTACCATTATCTTTCATTCGTACTATGATGAGATTCCCATCGGCTGGAGTTCATGATGGAGCAGAGAATGTTGGAGCTACTGCGAGGGCTGTGATCGTCATATAGTTTCTGAGACTTCATCCAGTAGGTGTAGGAGTGGCACTCGATGCTGTGGTAGTATTCTCACTTATGACATTGCTCGATGCTATCATCGTCTTATTCGTGAGCGTATCAGTAGTAGCCCGACCGAGGAGTGTATCACTAGAGTCCTGGAGAGTATAGGTTCTATCTGCCGTATTCGTATTCGTGAAAAAACTCGTGAATGTATTCGCTACATTACGAAGCCCGAACATGCCTGAGAGGAATGTTTTGAGTCATGATACGGTTTGAGTAGAGGCAAGGATCATATCGCCTGCTCACGCAGATACATTGAGTGTTGTTCCTGTGAAAGAAAGTCCTGTACCGAGTGTGATCTCCTCTATTGCTCCTGTGCCTGCTGTAGCACGCCCGAGGAGCTTATTGTTCGTTACACTATCCTCTTTTTTTGTAGTGTTGAGATTTGTGAAATTCGTATTGATAGTGCTTCGATCTGTGGCGATAACGCCAGGTCCAAGAAGTGTAGTTATAGTACTCATATTTTTAGATTATTGTTCTTCCTACGTAGGCGGTTAAGGCTGTTCATACGCCTGCTGTGTCCCAAGTATAGGTTGCTGTATCCCAAGTATCTGGACACGAGTCCCATGTGAAATAATTGAAGTCACCTGGCTTCATTCTTCATGCAGATGTCGTTGTCGGGATGATTCTTCATACGTAAGGTGTAGGCATGATTTTAGTATATGAGGATAGGGGACATTATCAATTATTTTTTAGGCTTTATGATGGGCTTATTTTTGATGATGGGTTTAGGTTTTAGAAATTCTCATAATTTTTCTTTTATAGCTTTTTCTACTATCGGTTTTATTTTACTTTCAAATATTTCTTTATTCCATTGTGCTGCTTCTTCTCTAATTTTTATATGTCATTTTGACTCAGCAACATATTGTTCAATCATTCTTGCGGTTACTTCTTGTCTATTAGTATAATATTTTCTATTATTTTTAAATGCAATGGTATTTTTGTTCATTAACTCAGTAAGCTCATTTATTGTAGTATTATCAAATAGTTTTTTGTCTAATTTATAATCTATCGCGTGTCATAGCTCGTGAGCTACTGTTGTATGTATTTTCTCTTTAATTATTTTTCATTCAGCGTCTTTCATTACTCTTCAATATGTATCTAATTTTTCAAAAGATTCAGTTCATCAGACCGATATACTTACACTATTATTTTTTGTATCTTTTCTATATAATCAGGCTATATCTTTCATTAAAAAAGGATTTTTACCATTAAGATGTACATACACCCATCTATCCATCTCAGCAAGTTTTTTCATATCTATTCCTAATGCCTCAGAAAAGTCTTTCACACCATTTATTATATCTGATTTTTGTTCAGTAGATATAGTTTTTCAGTCTTGGCGTTTCATTCACGCTCAAATAGAATCTATATCATCAAATACTATACGTGAGTCATCCGCACCAAATGAAGTATTCAGTCATTTTTCATATATTTCTCGTGATGTAACTGCCTTGGAAAATGACGGATCATATTTTATTATTTCATCTGGAAATTTATATCATTTTGATATATCGTTTTTAATAAGCTCAGTATATTCTTTTTTTGAGCTTTCTTTAAAATAATCACTTGTATCAATTTGTCGTTGCCACATATCTGTTCTTCTTTCAAAAAGAGATTTTGCCTCATTAAATGTTTTTGCACTGCTACTATTAGCTTCTATGTTTGCCCATATTTTTCTATCTTCGATTATTGTTGGAGAGTTTAATTTTTCAGCCTGTAGTCTGGTAGGCATTTTCTCTCAATATTTTTTTATTAACTCGTCTACTTGTTTTGCCATTTTTCAGAATCCTTCTGCATTTCTATTAGCTTTTTTAATTTTTACATCTATTACTCATTGTATTCACTCTTCTGGAGTTAATTTATGGTGTGCAACTCTATCTGGTGATATTCTTTTTGCTCCTACTCTTTTTGCTTCATCTCAAACATTTATATTTTCTGGCAATGTTTCTATAATTTTATTCTCAATAACTCCACCCTCTTTCACTATATTCTTAGGAGCTGGCTTCACGATAGGAGTGTTTTTAGTCTTTTTAGGTACTATGAGAGGTTCTGAGGGAGCGGATGGTGTAGTAGGCTTTTTAGTGATCATTCCATCCTTTCAAAAGCTTTCGAAAGAAGTATCCATAATATCCATTCCCGTCTGCTTTTTGAATTGCTTTACCATATCATTCCATGTCTTCTCTCAAAATCTTCCGTCGTTTGCTATTTTTTGGAGTTTATCATAGATCTGCTTGTCTGTGATCTTTTCTATCACCTCTGGAGCTTGTTTCTTATTGAGAAGATCATCAAACGCGTTTTTTATTTTTCACGATTTTATATCTGATATGAATTCATCGAGAAGATCCTTTTTTACATAGCTATATTCGAGACTTCCAGAGTCTACACTTTTCTTTATTTCGGAAAGTATTGAAAGAGCCTCACTTTGTGTGATCTTTTTTTCTGATAAGAGGTTATTAATCTTAGTTTCTATGCGAGAGTTTCATGTGCCTCAGAATTGAGCCGCTTTTGTATCACTAGCAATACCCCTCTTTATATCATTTATTTCCTTTGATTTTGCGACTTGAGAGGTTTTTGTTTGAGCTGGCAAAAGCCTTCTCGGTCATTGTCACTCGACCATAACCCCCCGCTTTCATGCAAGGATTTTAGATTGATTTCCTTTAGGATTAAGTGGTGTTTCAATAGTTACCTTGGATGATCATGGAATATCGGAGGGCACACTTACCACTGTTGGGGTTACATTTTCCCGTTTAGTACGAGGAATATTACCAGTATTATTGCTATTATGTATACCATCTTTAAAAAGGTTAGTGGGTATTTTTACTTCTGCCTGTGTGCCTCTCCCAGAAAGTGCGTTTAATCCTTTGAGGTATCATCTCTTTACTATATTGGATTGTGCGATCTGTTTTGCTATAAAGACTGAAGGATCAGCATTGAACGCAAGCCAATCAGTCAATCATAGGGGATTGTTTCCTGCTATCTTATCTTGCCATCATCCTATACCTTCCATAAGCTTATAATAGGCTTTTGTATCCATATTTATGGCTTTCAGGTTTGAGAATCCCTGTTGTTCTGCTGTCGCAAATTGCCATTTTCTCACATCATTATCTAAATTCGTGACGAATCATTTTCTTGGTGAAGTGTCGTCGCTAAAGTATGAGAACTTATTATTCGAGTTTAAGAACCTTTTAGCCTCATTTATTTCTGACATAGAGAGACCTTGTGTCTGATACTTTTCGAGAAGATCTTTAGCTCTTAGGCTTTCTTTACTCATTCATTTACTCGACGCATTTCCGAGATTATCCCTAAGCATTGTCTCTACAGGATCAACTTGCTTTGTGATATACTTTCATGTTTCCTTATCTATTGCTTCTGTAGCAACTTCTTGAGTCGGAGCCTTGAAATTTCACTTGATACTAGCAAGTCCATCATCTGCCGACTTTCGTGAAAGTTTAAGGTTTTTTGATAAATTTTCAACTAATTTTTCTCCAGTGTCACTTATTCATCGATCATTAAGAAATTTTCAAGGGCTCACTCCAATTTCTTCGTTAAATGAGCGGATCTGCCCTGCATTCATCCTATTTATATTTGTAGAGGCTATATCTGCTCTATTTTGTAGTCATTTCTGGAGTCAATCTTTGATTCAATTTCAAGCTCATTGGAGATCACGAACTATAGACTTTCCTGCACCCTCAATCCCTCCATAATATCATGCCTTTCAATATTTCATTGTCTTAGAGGCTACTCATCATATTATTGGAGCTACTACTTTAGACATAACTGGTCATGCTACTGCTCCAGTAACTCATCATATTGCTGCCCCTTTTCATATATCCCATAAAGTAGCCTCATTCCCTTTATTTATAATCGGTGTAGCTCAACCGAATCATGTTCCTACTACTCCCGATCGAAATGCGAGATTTCAGAGTCATTTTGCTCAGGCTAGATATCCGCCTCATAGAGGAGCTGTGAGGGCTAATTGTCAGCCAAGTTTTCTCATGTCTATTTGCTTCTGTGTGAGTGGATTTGATCCACCATCTGTCATGCCTGCTTGTGTGACATCATTTCCTATATTTTGGAGGTTCTGTCAAAGATCATTAGCTCATTTTCAGAGTCAAGGCGTTATATAATCAAGTCATTCTCCTATTGTATTTCCTACGAATCAGAGTCAATTTCATACGATAGAAGGGATTTGTTCTCATGCCCTCACTATTCCTTTTCATAATTCCTTTGCTCATCACCAAAATCAGAGATCAGGTCATTCTTTTGCCTGCTGTTTTTTATCCTGTAGGAATTGGAATACATCCTGTGCTGGGAGTCATTTACCTTTTGAGTAATCAATAAATGCAATATCTTTTTCGTCGAATCACATTGATTTGAATTGTGAGTTTCGATCTGTCTGTATAGGCGATTGTTGTACATTTTCAGGATATGTAGATCATGATGAGTTTTTTACAGGAGCATAGGCATTCTTTGTTATAGAGTCAAAGAGGTTAAATCCTGTATTTTTTGAGAATGTTGGTACCTCGTATGACATATTATTTATTGTAAAGAGACTCAAACGATGAATACATATCATTTAGGTTTGTATTCATATTTCCTTGCTGAGATTTGGTGATTCACTTTTCCATATCGGAATTTCTATATATCTCAGAAATGTCATTTCCATTTTCATCACGTCATACTTCCTTTAATATTCAGAGTGTAGCGTTGTACCTATTTTTTCTTTTTTGATCTATAGCTGAGGCACTATCTCCTGATTGGGGAAAATATTGTTGTCTTGCATTCGCAAATTCAGGATCCGTAATCACCGCTCCTGATTCTTTACGCAGGTTTGCATTTATCCAATCTCTTTGTGCCTGTTCATACTTTTGCCTATCGTTTGTCTTCATCCAGTTAGGAGCCCATCCACTTGGGGCTAAAATTTCTGTTGTAGCCCATGAGTTTTTATATTTATCTTCCATTGTCCTGATAGGATTTTCAGATTCTGACATACGAAGCCCGAATTTATATGAAGCCCTTGCTCATTCTGTAGTTTTTGGTGCGAGTACTACATCATATAGAGATTTCGGAGTATTAGCTCATCTATTGGAACGTACATAATTAGCAAGATCAGTATAAGATAATCATGCCTTATTCATTGCATCTAGGTCTGATTTCGTTGGATTATTACCAATAATATCCATAAGATTCTTTTGATCCTGTGTGAATGCCTTTTGTGCTCCACTTGATGAATTAGTCAGTCCTTTCAAAAATGTCACCTGATCAGAATTCGAAAGAAGTTTTCAGTTTGATTTTATTTCTATATCGAGGTGTGCTCCTCTTCATTTCGCGAGCTGTTCGGCGGTGAGTGTTTCTCCACTTACTCCTCTCACATTTCCTGTATTGCCACGAGTTCCGACTATATCACCATAGCCGAGTACATCACCTTGTTTTACCCCTATATTTTCTAGGTGTGAGTATCTGATTTCATTTCCACTTTCGTCGGTCATGATAACAGAGTTTCAATATGGTTTCTTCATTCATGCCTTGTACGGCACTCAGAGCTCTCACGCTTTATCGATATATTTGACTGTCCAATTTCCACCTGCTGGCAAAGGATCTCATAGATTTCCTGCAAGATCATAGCCTCGATTTCATTCATATGTTCCTACATTCTTTCCGAGAATATCAAGAAATGATTTACTCGATTGTATTTTTTGTTCGAGCTCTAGGGCTTTCGCCTTCTTTTCTGGATCATTTTCTATTTCGAATAAGAATTTTTCCCGAGCTGAGTCATTATTGAATTTAGCGAGTTGCATCTGCTGTGAAAAATTTCTTGTATCTCTTTGATTTTCGACTTCATTTTGCATTTGAAATTTCTGTGCATCTGACAATTGCCCCTGTTGAAGGGATTGATATTTCTGATATGCTGGACTTGCTTGTATATTCTGCCCCATTTCAGTCAAGAACTCTGCAAGAGGTTTTCCACTCTTTTGAAACTCTGCGAGACGAGATTGTACTGTACTTGTAAATGGAATTCCGAGCTTTTTGTACTCGTTCATAATACTTTGTATGGCTGTTGCAGGATCACTCAATGCCTGCTGTGCTTGTTTACTTTCGAAGTCTGATTGGTACTGCATCATATCTTTCTGAGCTTGTACTTGGCGTTGTTCACTTGCTATCTGACGTGACTGAGCCTGCTGATCTTTGTAGTTATCCATATTTAGCTGGAGGAGTGCTGTCGATTCTGCTTTGAGATTCGTATAAGTACCCATAGAGTTATTATATTCATCTATTGCGATCTGGTAGTCTTTGTACATTCCCTTTCTTCGGTCTGCTACGATCTTAGCTTTAAATGAATCGGTTGTTTCTTTTCACTCGAATTCCTTGTCTACATCAGTTTCGACATTATCGTATACTGCCTTGATATTCTGATACTTATTCTTTTTTTCTTCCACCGCTTTGCCTTGTGCCTGAACTGCCTCGTTATTCGTGAGAGCATTATATTCCTCCTGTGTCATTGTCCCATCTGCGAGGGCATTAGCGACACTTGGATTGTTCGAGAGGATTATAGATGATTGCGTTGTTCCTATTTTTACCTCGTCTATATTTCCAGTGACAAAGGCTTTAGCTTTCTGGAGCTTTGTACTCATAGCAGGATCACTCATGAGATCATTATAGGTAGTAGTACCTTGTAGTAAGTCTCCACTATTGAGAGCTGTCGAGAGTGTCGCTGGATCCATGAGAGAAAACCTCTTGAAAGTATTATATCGAGCATTTGCACTACGATATTCATTCGTATTTTGATTCTGGATAGGCTGTCATGCACGAATAGCCTGAAATGTCTGATCTGCTGTCATGGCTATCGGTTGTCAGCCTGTGAATCCTGCATCGAGCATAGCCCGTTTTCCATCATCTGCCATATCATATCCGAAGGCTTTATTATAAGCATTCCTATCTTTGAGAAGAGCGGGATTAGCTGTAGTTATCTCAGTAACATTCTTTTGTATCTCACTCTCTCTGCCTTGCGACTTATTATAGTCTATGACTGGATTTGTACTCACTTTTGTCTCACTTGGCCTTATTTCTTGAGCTACTGGAGCTACTGGAGCTTGTATTTGAGAAAGCCCTGTAGACTGATCTATAGGTGCTTGTGTGAATTGTTCTCAGTTTACTCCCGTGACTGTCGGAGCTACTGGAGTTGGAGTGACTGGAGCTGGCGGTACGATAGGATTCGCTTGTCTTTCTGCCTGATTTTTAGCCAGTTGATCCTGATTGATCTGAGAATTTGGAGTGACTGGAGCTGGCGGAGTTATCTCACCATATGCCTGAGTTCTCGCTGTGACGGGATCAATTCCACTCTTTCTGAGTTTTATGAATTCATCTCGTGGATTAGTCGTTGCCATTGTTGGATTGATTAGATTTTATTTCAGATTCGATTTCATTGGCTTCTTTCTGTATTTGTGATTCGATGTCATTTTCTATCATGTCAGCCTCTTGTCCTATTATCTTCTCTATTTCGTCTTCTATATCATTTGCCTCATCTTCTATCATCTTTTTTATTTCTTCTTCACCATCGACAAGTTTTTTGGTGTTTTCATCTATCTTCTTTGTCTTTTGCCTCACGAGATTCCTCGTCATGACATTATCTTCCTTCAATTCCTTTTTACTTCTCACTATATCACTGCATACCTCGATTTCTATTTCTTTTAGTGTATCAATTATATCGTCTTTCGCAAGAACATTTTGTGACTGATTTTCATCTATTTTTTCTATGATTTCAGTGATGTCTACGTTCTCTATAGTTTTTACCTTTTCGAGGGTTTCTACTATGTTTTTTCGGTCTTGCATGCTGAATAATCAACCATTTCATCATCCACCTCCTCATCCAGTGATAGTTCTATTTGCATAATTCCATATTTGCTCTGGTGTTGCTCCTCCAGTGCTTGCAGAAAGAAATTTGACTCATCCATTGCTGTCATCCACTGCGATTCCATCTTGTCCTGTAGCGAATGCGAGGAGTGTTGCCTCTCCATCTCCTGCACTTCGTCTATAGAGTCTCCATCCGCTCGACATAAAGAGATAGTTCCCTCCGAACGATAGGAAGATACTACATTCTCATCGTACAGTTAACCATTTCATGCCGAGATTCGTCATCAGAGCGGTCTCTGTCATATCGAACGCATTTTGTGCTGAAACAGATCAATCTCCTATTTGGATATTCGCTTGTGTTGTTCCTGATATGACGATAGTACAGAGAACTGAGCTTGTACCCTGATACATGGCTGTACCGTCTGGATTGAGTTTCTGTGGTGTACTTGCTGATATATTGAACTGTCATCCAGTGACTGGTGTGAAAGTCCCTACCTGATACGTATATCCTGCCTTTTTAACTACATATTTCCATGTGCCCGTGAGGACATTTGATAGGAAATAGTTATATGTTCCAGTGATACTCGCTTGGTAGTCCTTCTGTACACCTGTTTCATCTTCGAGATATATGGCGTGACCTGAGAGTCATGAGATATTCAGGTATCCTGTCTTTCCGTTTGAGGCTGTGATGATAGGAGTACTCGTCGAGGTTCCTGTGACTGTAAGAGTACCTGTCGTTGTGAGATTAGCAGTTCCAGTGAGATTAGCATTCGTGAGAACGATATTGAAGGTAGAGGTATAGTTGATCGAGTCAGTCGTGACAAGTGGGATATTGAAATCCATATTCGCTATCTGCCCTCCCCACCGCTGAGAATAGGCGTAGAGCTCATCTTTAGTCCTATTCTCTGTTACTGTCATTGTATTAGTTGCTCCATTGATAGATATTCCTGTGATGAGTGAAGCCACTGCATCATCGATAGCGACATAGAGAACCTGTGATATAGGCACTCCCTTTCCTTTCTGATATGTAGAGTCTGTCGAGATCACCTCTCCATATCCACTCTTTCGGACTTTTACCTTGAATGGTTTTGCGAGAGCATCGAAATTATAGGGAAAATCGATAGTTATTGCATCGGCTGTGATGACTTGAGTTTTAACTGCTACTGGTGATGCTGGTACAGTATTATCATAGAGTTTTATAGTAGAGCCATTTACTTGACCTGACACGAGAAGTGGCACAAAACCTATTTCTTCTGGTACCCATGCACTATCTGGAGTACATGTCACGTATCCATAGTTGAATATTCGTGTCGCTCCTGCTGTTGTTGTCTTGATTCTAAAGCGAGGGAAAAATCCTTTTGTACTATTGTATCCCGTGAGTGATGCGAGAGCAGTCTGCCAGTTCGCTGATACTGTAGGATTGAACCATGATGTCCATGTCGAAATATCTGTACCATCATTATTGCGAAATGATACTTCCATCGTAGCTCCTGCACTATTCATGAGTGAGTGAGTGATCACGGCTGTCGCTCAGGTAAAGTCTGTAATTCATCGCACGGGATACTCATTTGTATATATAACCTCCACTCCTGCACTCGGAGCATAGAATCCATTTCATGAATAATAAAAATCTACTCACTCGACTCCTGATGCGATCGTGACTCGCTTTGATTTGAGATCTTTAGAGAGTGGAGTAATACAGAGCCTTCCTGCTGTTTTCGCGTTATTCGTCCATATAGGCTGGAATGGATTAGAATCGACGATGACCGTACTCAAATAGACTCATGATGAGTTCATCACCCACTCTACATATGTTCCATTGATAGCTCCTGCCTGTGGTTGTGGAGTATTAGCATAGAGATTGGATATTCGTGACTTTCCATAACTCGATGATCCTGTATAGAGTCATACTCTCGGATTTGAAACATTGATATTCGCGACGTATCATCTGGCTCATCCTGTAGCTATTGCAGTCGATGCGTTGGATTGCATATCATAGACTATATCTTTGACACAAAATTGATAGCTTGCTCCATCTGCTGTGATGAGAGATCCCCTTCATGAGACTCCATTTGTGAATTTTCTTGCTTTTGCAAGAGTGAAATTTTTACTCCCAAGTGATCCAAAGATTTGCCCTTGAAGTGTGTTCAATACCGCACGAGTATTATCACTATGAGTGATCTCGTTGATATGGATATTATCGCACTCTCTGAGATAGAAAAATCCTCCGATATTATAAATCGGTCATAATATACAAGGAGCTTCCTCACTGTTTAGGAGTGACTCGACCATGACGGGATAGCATCATGCTACCGTAGAGGATCCCCATCACCATATATTCGAGAATTGTTTCGGGGGTAGAGTATTATAGACCTGTATTCATGGAGCATAGGTGCTTGTGGTCTTATACATTCCCCATATGAAATCATAATAATCGTTTCATGGGCTGTTCACCATACCGAAAGAGTAAGCACTACTTGCGAGAGCGAGACTTATATCTGGTCAGCTTACTACATTTGTCATGCGAGTCACTCATGACCACGATCAGGATTGAAATCTCTGACATGCGACACTTGTCATAGTTATATCACCTGCTAGGGAGAAGTTGTTGATATTCCAGTTCGAAGAAAATGCACATATGCTCATAGTGGCGATAGATCCCAAAATGACAGTGAGTGTATTTCTATTCGCAGGAGTAGGAGAATATACAGTTGAAGTGATATGGATATTCGGATAGAATACTCTCGCTCAGTTTGGTATTACCGCTCATCCGTTCGATGTACCGACTGCACCACCATTTCAGAAAGTAGCTATTTTGGTTGTTCTATTGAATCTAAAGACTGGTCAGTGATCGAGATCACCGTGAAATTCTGTATTGATATTAATATTTTGTACGTCGAAATCAGGAGCTGTATTGAGTCCATTACCAGGTCAGCAGTTAAAGAAGGGCATTGCATAGCAAGGCATTTGAGGTGGCGGAGGATTTGTGATATAGTAGTGACGAGTATCCCCTGTTTCTATCCATAGAGCTGTAGGCGAGTCTATGAGTCATCCCATGACAGTAGTGAAATCTATAGTCTGTCATGCTGAACCTGTCCCAGTAGCTATATGTAGCCATCTTCCATCTGTGTTTATTTTATTTGTTGAGTATGTGATCCCTATATCTGCATTCTCAGTATTGAGCTTGAGGACTATCGGAGTGGTAGTACTTGTATTACAGATATTGAGTGTACTTCTTGAGCCGAGTGTATTACATGTGATATTTCCTGGATTGATTGTATTTGACTCAGTGACATCGAGAGAACATCCACTCGTCATGTTCAATATTTCGCCTGCTATATAGGTGATTCCGTTTATATGAGCTCTTAGTTCTACGGTTGAAAATGTGATAGTTAGATCACCTGTTCCAACCAATCGCGTTAGAGTGCTTCCAGAAGTCACTGAATTCGCTACCGCAGTACAATAGAGCCTTGTCCCTGCAGAAAGTGTTTTCCTCACCGTATATGTGACTCAGTTGTTTGTATACGTATCTCCTACCGTTGCATTGGCAGAGGTCACCGTGAACATGTAGTAGGTATTGTTTACGGTTGCCATGAATTTATTTGGTTGGTTATATCTATAAGCTGTCTATCATTGGCTTCTTGTATTGCTATTTCGGGACAGTTCGTTCGTGACCATTCAAGGAGATATTCATCGGTAACTCTCGGAATAGCTTCTAGACGTGCCTTATCGCTCATGAGTAGCCATAAGTCATAAGGCATAGCGATGGATGCTATCTGAGCATACGAAAGACCTGTAGGATGCACTCCTTTTTCTGTAGCAAGTGCTACGAGACGTGTATTATCGACATAGAATCTTCCGTTTTCTGTAGTGATTTCCATAGTTTAGTTTCAGTAAATGTGTACATAGTTGAGTGTCTGAGCTGTTCATGCTGTAGCGACTATGAGACGTGCGAATTTCCCTATCACTCATGCTGTGAGCATTCCGATTACGTTTATGCTAGCGATAGAGGTGATACTACTACTCGCTGTAGCCCAGTTTATACCATCAGAAGAGACTTGGAGTGAGAATACTGCTGGTACTGTAGCGACACCACTTGAGATCACTGCTGTGACATTTCTACATCCTTCTATATCGAAAGTTGGAGTGACTGAGTTGAGAGTATTTGCAACGATAGTCCTATCATAGAATGAATGAGGATTTGTGGGGGCTGGAGTATCAAATATATTGACGGTAATATTGAGTGTGAATGATGGAGTGCCACCACCTGTTACCCATGAGAATCGCATTCTTGAATTGACCGAAGTCTTTCATACATCGAGATTCGTTGCACTTATTGCACGTGGAAATTGATATACTGGAGCCCAAGTGAGACCATTATCTTTCGATTCTTCGAGAGTAATATCTATGGTTGGACTCGTCCCTGTGACACTGGAAATACTGATATTTGCACCTACTGCGTCTACCATTGGCATAACACCAGAGTTTCATACTGTAGTGACTGTACCTGAGAAAAGTGTGACTGATTGTAACATAGAAAGAAGGGTTAGGGTTTATTTTTAAGAAGTTTATAATCGATGGGACTCGTATTGAGTCATCCTATTTTTTCGAATATTGGTATGAATTCGGGAATCGTGATGTTATCGTTGAGTGGTTTCATTATTTTTTTACGAAGTTAGCTTTTATAGTGAGGTCGAATAATTTTGGAGCTTTTCTGTAGTATCATGTTGGAGTAGTAAATTCATCTCATGCTTGCAATAATATCTTTGTGCGGGCATATCAGAAAGTAGACGGGTATCATGCTGTCTGTAATGCATCCTTCACCATATTTGGGGTTATTTCCATATACCCATACCTCGGATTGCCGAGAGAGTCTGGTGAGATGCCATTCGTGGAATCTGTTATTTCACCGACAGATATATATTTGGCCGTATTAATCATCTCCATTCAATCCGTTTGTATGAGGATAGATATCTTCATTGCTGTTCATGGATTAGGATAGGCTCACGCCTGAAACATATATCAGAACCTGTATGAAAGATCTGCTTTAGGAACATTGTATATTCCGCCATCAAGTGGTCTGAGTGTCAGAAAGTTATCCCTTTTATATGCTCCTCACTGGTAGAGGAGGCGGCTTCCTCCAGTTACGAATCAAAGGATTGCTGTATTGCTTATTAGATTTGCAGTATAACTCGTTGTCGTCTCACTCAATATTATATTTCGCCCTGGCTTTTTCTTATTGTAGTATCGTATTTTTGCTGAGCCATCTATGAGTACCACTCATCTATTATATCATATATTAGTATCTTCAGATAGTGTGACTGCTTTTACGAATTGGTTTTGCCTCGCTTGGTATATGTGTATTCAATATCTAGATACCCAGTAGAGTTCATTATAGTTTCCTACGGCACTGAGAAGCTTTGCGGAATATATGGGAGTTTTTGATACTATCGTGTATGCACTCCCTGTGAATTCGAGCTCATATATAAATGTATCGTTTCCATTAGTAGTGGCTACTACTACAGAGTCATAAGAATAGCTATAGATATACTTTATTTTTGTTCATGGGGTGAGTGTAGCCGCTAATACTGTTGTATCGGTCGTTGTGCTGTATGAGTAGACGAGATTATCTTTCCCAAAAAGTATATTCGTGACATGAGTTCATATTGCTGTTACTTCGGTATTTGCAGTTGGGTATCCTGTTGTAGAGATCGCTCCTATATTTGTTGTTCCTATATAATCTGTCTTTCTCACTCAGTCTGTCCTTCCGAAGAAATAATTGATTTGTGTAAGCCCACTTCACACTGATTCCATTCCATCGACGGTTACAAGTCCAGTTGTCAAAATTGTTCATGTAGGATTTATGACTCATGATCATCCTCTAAATGGTCAATATGAAGTCTCCTTTATCCATAATGCCGTCCACGTATGAGAATAATCTCCATCTACAGTGAACCTATCCATACATTGAATATATCGCTCATTCGTTTGTGCGTCTATAGAGTCCATCTCAAGTACACTATTTTCTGGTCATATAAAATCATCATCACTGATTCCTCCCCAGAAGTTCGTATATGTTTTTTCTATATCGTATGACATTTAGCGGAGATTATTTTGTATAGCGTTTGTAGCCTTATAGACTCCTGAGTCTCGTTGCTTTATCTGTTCAAGTGCCTCTTTCTTCTTTTTATCATATTTTACGATTGCTCAGTCTACTCTCTCCTCCTTTCATAATAGTTCATAAGCATATTGCATCATTCCTTCTTCTATGATTTGTGAGATTCTTTTAGGAACAAGAATCGTAGAAGAGGCATCTGATATAACTACCTCACTTGGCTGTATAATTGCCTCTATACGGAGTCATCCAGTCACTGCCTCGGTAACTGCTGGAAATATCCATATCGAGTTGTCTTGGATGAGATAGATAGGTTCTACCTGATTCACTTTGTGCCAGTCTTTCCCATATGTGAGATAGTCAGAAGATACTTGTTTAAGTGGTGTAAAATAAGTATCTGTAGATTTATATTTAACAGAAACATTCTGTATTCTATTTATATCTCTATATATAGGGGATGGTACTGTCCCCACATTAATATTAATAATAGTATATTCTATTTGTCATACAGTGGTGTTTGAGTCTCCATATGTGAAGAAATACTCCTCATCGAGGATTTGGATATCGAGAGTCACATCCTCATAGATCCAGTTATAGTGCTTGATCGCGACACTATCTGGATATGTTGAAGTGGTTGCATGGATTCTATCTCGGACATTTGAGATGGCTTGTGATGGACTTGTGAGCATAGTAAATAGTTTACTCCCTACCCTCCGAAGAGAGCAGGAGAGAAAACTATTTAGAAGCTTTTTCTTCCTTTACCTCGCTAAAACCGTACGCTGTTAGTGCAGAAAGGAGTTCTGACCTTTCATTTGTAGAGATTGCCTCCTTCGTTGTGAATTCTACTCCTTCCTCGTCAATTTCAACGACTTTCTTTTTAAGATTGTCAATATCTATTGAGAGACTTCCTTTGTCATCAGAAATGAATCGATAACCAAGACGATGAACTGGTTTATTTGGTGGTCATTTGAACAACATATTGTACTAGTTAATTAAATAAAGTATGCGACTGCAACCTTAGTGAGGTTAGTAGTGAAGATATTTCCTCCATATACAATTTCTGTAAAGACGTTCTTGAAGTTACCGTCGATACCTTCCATTGATTTGGTTCCATAATCCTCAGTTACTACATTTACACAACCCTTTTCCATCATAATCATTTCGTTTGAGGCATTGAGTGCCGCACTATAGATGATAGGTGTGGATGAATACATTCCGAGATAACCCTCCTGAAGCATTCCATTACCCAATTCTGTATTAGTCAGAAGCTGAGCTCGAAGATATGCATCTTTGAGGCGAGAGCCAACAACACATACACGATCCTGAGATGTGTATGTTTCATCGAGTGCAACGGTTAATTGTCCGAATACTTGGACGATGGAAGAAGTGGCGATAGCGATTGGAGCACCTGAGTTGATTTTATTGGCTGCTGCAATCGATGCAATCTTATCCACGAGGATGAGATCACGAGCATAGTTGTCCATGAGTACATCCTTAGCCTGTGCGAGATTCTTTCCGATAGCAAGCTCAAGAGGAACTTTAGAATGCCTAGATTGAAAGTCTGTAATTTTTTCAAGGTATGGAGCATACTTTGAGAGGGTAAGAGGTTCAAGCGAAAGAGTTGTATTGGAAGGGGTGATTGATTGTCCTGGACCTGTTCCGAGTGTCATTCCCGATGCACCTGTAATTGATAGTCAAGTGAGTACAATATTTGTCATAACAGGAACAAATACGATTGATGCACGTCCCTGTAGTTCTCCCTGATATTCAGTAGAGAGGTAAGGAGCGAATGAAGATTTCTGCTGATTGAGTCTGCGTACCTCTGATTTGAAGACATTATCGCTAAAAACTGGTGATGCCATGGTATAAAAAAATTATTGTTAAAATTTTTTGACCTTCTGATTGCTTTATACAAGTTTTATCTTTCAAGAGTCCATTCCCGTACGTATACGATTGTATTCTGCTTGATTTGTCCCCGCAATATTATCGAGCTCTTTACGCGAGATAGTAGAGCGAGTATTCGTTGCACTTTCACCATCAGATAGTCAAAGTGAGTTTAACTTTTCACGATTGACTCTAGCCTTATCAGAATTCATTACAAGGACTTTTGCCTCATCGAGTGAGAGCCCTTTTTTGCTGTAGGTTTCGATTTCTTTCGTGTAGTCGCTAAGCTCGGGATTTGCTTTCAGGAAGTCTCTTCGTTCGAGGTCTGCCTCGGTGAGATACTTCGTTGTCGGCTCTGGTGATGTTTCTGCCTTAGCTTTCTTTTTATAGTCTACATTGGCTCTTTCTGATCCTACCAAACGATTTGCGAACTTTGCAAGATCTTTATCGGTAAAATTGTCAGGGTCTATTCCGAGTCGATTGAATGTTTCCATATCACTATCAGAATATCCTGAAACATACTCATTTGTGTCATCTCCGATATTTACATCGTCAATAACTTCTTCGTTTACTTCTGCCATAGTAAGCTTGGTTAAGCAGATAAAAAGACTTGTTTCGAGAGTTTGTCCGAACTCCAGCCTGCCATCCATTAGAGAGCAGAATTGGAATATAGAATAAGTATAAAACTATCCATGGTCTATTCAAGTTTATTTACTGGAATCAAATATCGATTTTGCAAATACCTTGAACACATTCTCCAGTGTCTCTGCATTATTAAATGCTTCTAGATCTATTTTAGAAGAATATGGGTATACTTTCCCTCATTTCTGTAGTACAAAAGTGAAACTCCCATCTTCTACAGGACAATAGAAGTGAAGTGCATCTGCTGGTGCGAGTTCTTCTTTGAGTATGTCGGGATTCTCTATCATTTCTTCTACTGTCATAGATTAGGAATATGAGTAAATAACGTGTTTTTTTGGATTATATCCTCGTATACTTTCTGTTGCCTAGCAAAGAGACTGGTTTCTTCCATCATTTTATGCGATTCTTCGCTCGTAGGATCAAAATTAGAGTTTTGCATTTGCTTTTTCATAGTTTCCATAAGAAGCTCATCTCGCATTCTCTTAATGAGAGCCCATCCTGCATGAGACATAAAATCTATGAGAAGATTCTTATTTTGTTGTGATAATTCCATTATATCGGGAGTAAAGGATTAGAATTTTGCTGGCCTGCAATATTATTCATAGCAATATTTGCGGTTGTACCATCTGATACACCTGCATCCTGTATCTCGAATGTTCGAGTATCCTGTATAAGTTGATCAATTCGCTCTATAATCTTTCGTTTGGCTGGAGTGTTAATGGCTTGTGAATAGATCTGACGGAGAGTGAGGAGATTCTGTCATGCGATAGGTTCAGAGATTTGTATATTATTATTAAGAAGCTCGATATTGTTGTTTGCTTCCCACTCATCGACATCAGGAGGGATGACTGTCATAGGATCGAGATCTCGTATGCCTGATTTCTCTATGAGTGTTCTCAGGAGTACATTCATGGCATATCCTGGCTTCATATTCGGCATCAATAGGTTTGCACTTGCTATAAGCTTCTGATAATCTTGATCATCCTGTGAACGTTTTTCTTCCTGAGAGACGACATAGATATTGATTTGTGATCCAGAAAGAAACTCTTTTTTGAGGAGAGTTCTGGAGTATGCTTTACCATTATCATAGAGAGCGATATTGAGGGAGCTTTTATCTCACATATAGAGCTCATATGAGTTAAATATATCTTCCCACATCTTCTCGTATGAGTCCATGTAGTTATCTCGTATCATTCTGTGTATTCGGCTTGCCTTCTGTTCCATTATCTGGACTTCTGCTTTTGTTTGACTTCATGGAGCCGAAGATCAGAATGCTATATCCCTATTTCCGCTTGTCTCTTGTGCCATCGTATCATTAAATTTTATTGCCTCTAGCACTGCTCCACTTGATTTATTGTGAGGAAGCTCTACAAATGCCGACTCATTACCGAGCTCATCAAATTTAGCCGCATACATAGCTCAACCAGGGCTTGTCTTATCAAGCTTCTCAGCATTCAGTCCGAGTTTATAATTGATAAGGTAGTCACTTCCGAGAGCATCACGTCTCGCAGAGATATTATAGAGATTGGACAGCTCGCTCATATTCTTCTGGTACTGTATCACCTCATCATAGAGGCTAGCGCCAAAGGCAGAATTTGGAATAGGTTTTCGTCTATGGAGCTGGATAGGATACCTTATCTTCATTGGATTCAGTTTCTCGGCTTTTGTCATGGGGTCAAGCACTACATATCTCAGAAGATTCGCAAATTCAGAGTCCCATATAGTGAGATACTTGTATCATTCAAACGAAGTGAAGTGATATTTTATCGAAATCATTTCGTCATCTGGAACATCTTGTAAGCGATTCGCACTTGCTCGTGACTGTTCTGTCCTTCTCCATTCCTCGGATACGTTGGCAATTACAGATTTACGAGCTTTTTTATCATATTTCTCATTGTCACGGACATATCAGATCGTCATTTGTTTTTCTAGTCCGATAAATCTCATTTCTGAATCACAATAATTCTTGGGATCAAGAATAAGAGAGAGAGGGTCAATATGGGCGAGGAGTGGACATACCTCATCATCATCGAAAGCTTCAATAAATGTTGCAGAGATTCCATAGAGATTATTATCATCTATGATTTGCCTCTTGATCTTTTTCACTCCCAGCTTTCGATAGAGGTGTTTTGCCACTTTATTTCGATTCTCAGTGATCTCATCTTCGAGGACTCACTTTTCTGAGACAGTCACTATATCGAGTTCATCGGTCAAAAAAGTAGCAGTTTCTAGTTGCATATGCTTCCATAGAAGATTCTGTTTTACAAAGCCTTCCTGTGGTTCTTCGAGGATTTTTTTATCGACATTCCTTTTTCGTTCTCGTTCACCCTTAATATGGTCATATCACATCTGATACTCCTTTTGTACCTTATTCCTGAGAGCTTCAATATTTTTTACCATATTCTTGTATAGGATTTATCTTTTTTAATTCTATCACTTTTTGCGAAATTGCAAATTATACTTTTCTTGCGAAGCTCCACATTTGTACATCTTTTGGCTTTATCTTGTTCTTATAGCTCACTCAGAGGTATCTGAATGCGTCACTTCAGTTTGAATTTATGTCGTGCTTTGGCTTATCCCTGAATATTCCATTCTTCTCATCGTATTCCCTTCGGTATCATGCGAGTCTGGTGAGTCCGACACTTGTTGTCTCTTCGCTAAAAAAACAGTAAGGAAACATATCTCGAACTGCATTAATCCCATCAGAGATAGAGAGCTTGGGCACTACTTCTACCTTGCCCTTCAGATACTGTCTTGCTGTTTGTATTCTTGCTACTCCCATAGAGTATTCTGTGACCTCTGCATCGTGTGGGAGATAGTGAGTGTCGTACTTCTCATATCGAGTATTCACTATACTCATCGCTATCTCTGTAAGACCATAGCCTGATCCTTCCCAGTAATCTATAAGTCTCACTTCTCTCCCGAGTATCTGATAGAACCATATGGCAGTCTCATCTCATCATCCTGCTCATCAGAGATCCCAGTGAGTATTTATGGGGAGTCTAGGATCATATGGGAATCTTCACACTCTATTTTGACTTCTTGTGATTCCTAGTTCCTTCTCGTAGTACGCTCACTTGATGGCAAGGTCAAATGCCTCCTTAGGATAGCTTGGATATTCTCTGAGCATATCTTCGTGCTGTTCCTCTCTCTTCTTCTGATACCATCTCATTTTTTTCTCAGCGAATCGTATGTCTGAGTGATTCTTCCGTATCCAGGAGTCTTGTTGTACTTTTTTGAAATATTCGCGAGTCTCGCTTGTTATTACTTCTCAGGATTCTAGCTCATATTCATCATCCAGCCACCAAGCATAGAAGTGAAACTTGTAATCCATATCAGTGAGCTCTTTCCCCATCTCTTGGAGCTCCATTGCTTTCGTACACATATCGTAATAGTTTCCTGAGTTTCCCTCTGCCGTACTTTCTATATCCACTTCACTTGTTGGGGCTACTGTATTGAGGGCTCCTGTCTGTATTTCTCTTGCCTTCTCTGGATACTTGTTACAGATCTTCCCGTATTCTGATATATGGAGATGCTGAAGTGTTCCCCCCCGAAAAGAGGTATCTATCGATACAGAACAATGGTTGGATTCGAATACAAGTTCTCACTTTCGATCTGTCTTTACTTTGAAGGTATCTTTCAACCACTTCGGTAGGTTATCGAATGCGAACTTTACCTTGTCCCGGAATATAAGCTCTGCACTGTCTCGATCGTCTGCAATGATACCCATTGATTTGTAAGAGGAGAAGAGAGCTTTGTCTAGTATCATTACATCTATGAACGTAGAAAATCCCAATTGACGAGCTTTAAGGATTATATTCTTCGTATGTCTGTTGTGATAGTAGTGAGTCTGTTGCTTGTTTGGTATGAACGGGATTTTATTCCCTTGCTTATCTTTAATCGAATAAAGCTTTCACGAAAACAATCGCCACTCCTTATCTCCCAGATATGTCTTGATTTGTTCTAATTCGGTCATAAAACACAATATGTAGTTTATGAATTGCTAAAAGGTCTATTTTTTATCTACCTACCCACTATATGTAGTGTCTATTGTAGTCATTGAATCTCTGATAATACAGATCATAGGATATTAAGGTTCTCAGTCGCTTTCCCTGTTATTAGCTGATTTTGTTTAAAAGTAGATTCCCTTAAGCTCGTCAACTGTGCGATTGTAATAGATTCATCCTCACTCTCTATCATCTTTTGAATTAAAACGTCTGCAAGGGACTGTAGATTATTGTTTCTGGTAACTAAATCAGCTACTCATATGCTTTCTTCGCAAACTTCGGCAAATTTAGTGTGGATAATATGATTTACTGTTCGCTCAGGTATTCAGAGATCTTTGGCGATCTCTGTACCTTGTGCGTTCGTATTTATCTTAGCTTCAACTACTTTTGCTATTATTTCGTCGTTTGTTTTTTTACCTCTCATAATTTTATCGATTATTGATATGCTCATTGATACTGAACAATACTCTATTAATCGCTTCAGTATTGAATACTTCGAGATTGTTATCTTTCAGGAATTTCTTGTAGATTTGTTCGTTTGACGGTTGTGGTGTTTCTGGCATTTTTAGTAAAAATTATCGCAATTATAATCATCATCCATTCTATCAAGTGTGTGTTCGTCCATAATCGTAAGATTAGAATATATCAGGAAGTCACTGAGGATGAGAACCGAAGATATCACGAGCATGAGTCAGTTTATTCAATTCATAGCACTCTCTGGCTATTCCTACTGCTTTCTTCGTTAACTTATCGCTTGTGATACATTCTATCTCAGTGAGAGTATCGTAGAACATCATAGTCTGAGAGTTAGCGAACCTGAGTTCACTTACTCCTGCATCGACTATAGATTCAGAGAGTGCAAGCTTTGCATCCAGGTCTTTCACTTCCTGATCATGAGATTCGAGCTTCTTGATCGCTTTCTCGATTATCATTCAGAGATTGATTGGGTTGGGTTGTTCACCTTCTCCTCCTCGTCTCCATTCGTTGTATTCTGTGAGGTATCGTATAATTTTTTTGTTCTTCATGTGAGTATTATACTCAGAATTTATATAAAATCAAAAGAGAAATCCCCTATTATGGGGATTATATCACGAGTGATACCTTCTCAGGATAAGTCCTGCGAGGTGAGACTAAGAGCCTCACCTCGACCCTACCATCCGAAGAGAGTAGGAGTCGAGGTGAGCAAGTAGATTATAATACTTCTGTCACTGTCCAGTTATTATAATTAGCGATTTTGTATTTTTTTATTCCATCGACGGAGATGAAGTATTCTCCTGTCCTGATTGTATATGTGTCTGTCTCTCCATTGCGGAGGAGAAGTGGCTCAAGTCCGTCGTCACCCATACATCCTTTTCGAATTTTATTCCATTCCCCTCTTCGGTTCTCTGTCTCATCAGCAATTATATACTGAGCATTCCATTGTGCGTCATCCCGACGAGTGACTGTGATGGTCTCTTTGCCATCGATTCTGTCAATATTCTTCGAATCTCGAATCTTCTCCCCGATCTGGTATGTCTTAGTAGTAGCGGTAGTCATAAGTGGAAGGACTTTCACCTTTTGCCCGTTGGGGTCTAAGATAGTAGATGGTATCACTCGTTGTCTCTATTGTTTTGACTCTCAGGGAGAGGCGGGAGATCCGCTTGTTGCGAGGTGATGGATGCAGTATATTCTTATTCTCCATGAAGTCAATATAATGACTACATATTATCTTGACTTTCTCTTGTTTCCTTCTGTCTTTCCCTATAATCCATAAGAGAAATACGTCTAGTAAGCCAAGAACGCCTTGTTTGCAACTCTTTGATTTCTTTTGCTATTTTCTCTCGTTCTTCGAGATATTGTATACGATTTTTATTCATAAAAATTAAAATGATGAAAGTATTAGATTCTTCTCGGACGGAGTTATAGTCGTTGCATGTCTCATTGGGAACATCTTATTGAGTCATTCTGTGAATTGGATTGGGAATATTCCATACTTATCCTTACATTCACACACCTCATGCATACTGTGCCTTACAGCGAAGTCACATACATAACGATCTCATCCATTCTGCTGTCTCACTATCTCGCGGAATCATAGATAGTCTCTCCATAGTCAATCATGGAGTGTTTTACCTGTATCTGCATCGTGGATCTCTAGAGAATCGCTGTAGTTAGCGAGCTTTTGATCTATTTTTAGTTTTTGATACTGATTCTCAGTGATGGGAATCTCTCGATCCTTAGTGAGTTCGAGTATGTGGGTTCGTGGGTTTGTAGTGAGCATTTTTTAGAAAATTATAAATTAAACAACGGTTCCTCTCCTCGGTCGATTCTCTATCTCTGACTTCTTATTGACCGCGTCATTGTATACTTGTGCATAATGCTTATACACTGTCTCTGCATTATATACCTTCCCATTCCAGAAGTCGAGCCTCGACGATATAAAAATAATCTGCTTACAGAATTCTATGCGTGACATATTCGCTTTCTCACAGATCTCTCAGAATTCTTTTCAGGAAAGTATATTTTTTGCTCGTTCCCGTTCGTATTTTCATTTCCGATAAATGAGCCCAAGGTGCTCTACTTGTCACTGTATGATTTCGAGGAGATCATTGATTTCTTCATTTCTGAATTCTTGTTGTACGACGAGAGCTTGCTCTCATTCTTCTTTAGAAGAATTTTGATTTGAATTGACTTGGTTTGACTTGGTTTGACTTGGTTTGGTCGCACGTTTTTTTAAATCTTCTCGCCCCATAGGTCGCCCCATAGGTGCGAGATCTATTCTAAGCGGATTTCATTTTTTCGAGCTCGCTTTATTCTCAATTTGTACAGCCTCCGTCCAAATACTCAAAACTACCCCTCATCTCATCGATTGTTCTATGTCGATAATCTCTCCGATCGATAGCCTCATAAGAGAATCGAATACGTACGCCTTATCAGAATCGACCATATAGGTAATCTGCATGGCGTAGTGTGTTGGGATCCGAAGTATGTCCATATATATATAAAAAACTCTCGAAAACCTACTTCTGGGGGAATTTTGCGATACGCCCAGGGCAGGTTTTCGAGAATTGTTTAGTTTGCAAAATTCACTTACCGTATCGCACCCCTATTCTATCCCTTTCCCAATATAAAGCAAATATTTTGTAGTGGCTTAGTAATTGTAGAGAAAATAATCTTATTTATACTACTGTTCTGTCTAGAATTAGACGTTGATGGATATTGGAAGATTCCTTGATATAAAAAACTCTCTATTACTAGAGAGAAACTATCACGATACTTCATACTATCAACAAGAGAGTATTCGTCTGTTATGCTGACGAGTGAGAAATATACAAGCTCACCGATTGATTTGATTATACAGGCGAGATCTTTTTTTATTTCTGTGACCTATTCTATTATATGAGTTTTATCAGAGAAAGAAATAGATATATTCCTAAGGTTCTTGAATCCCTTTAGATGCCTTCCCTCTGGTATCATCTTACAAGATATCATATAAAATAGAGTACTATATAATATCATTCTTGTTCACTTTATGTGTACGATTATCGCAGTGTATATTTTATGTGATGGCTTTATAGAGCCTTTTCATATACTTTATTCAAAATAAACTTGCGATAAAAGAAAATAAGAATATACTTGTTTTACGTTCAGCACAACATTCGGTACACGCTACTCCTCGAGAGAGAATGAAGACCGAAAAGGAACTCACAAGAAACAACTCAAAAATAGTTTCTCTCATATATAGGACTTTCTGCATGTCGGATATATAGTCGCTATCGAGAGAGACTAGAACTTGAGAAATCAAGTAAAGACGCCCTAGCCTATAATTAGGGTGAAGTGGTGGCGGAATAGATAACGCACTGTACTTCTCGCAGGGCGGGTAAGCCACGAGCGATTAGAGATTTATAAAACCTGTTATTGCAAGGTGACTATACGAGTATCTCTCGGCAAATCCTTGCCCACTTCACTCTATTTATAACTTTTTTCTATATGAACGAATACGAACTCTTCCGCAGGTATGAACAAGAACGGGAATATTTTGAGCGAGATCCTGAATAGTCAGTATATGGTGACTATGGTGTAATAGTAGCACACACTCTACTTTAGTCCTGAGTGGGAGAGCCGACGGGCAAGTAGGTGTAAATCCTACAGTCACTGACATTTTTTAACCTTTCTTAAAGTATGACAATTCTCGAATCAAACATCTGCACTATCTGTGAATGATATAAATCGAACGAAATAGAGGCACTTATATCTGAGCTTCAGATGATTGCCGATCGAAAGTATTCCGAGGAGGAAAACTATATTCCCTCTGAAGTAAAATACAGTCTTCCCGAGATAGATTCGTCACTTGCTAGATTATCTCTCTATCAACAATAACAAATATCCCATGAAAACAATCATAAATATCGCCATAGCACTCTTTATACTAAGTGTTGCGGTACTTCCTACTCCGACAGAGTGAAAAACTCTCTACAACTCAGATTGGTGTGATAAAATGTACTCTGAAATGTTCTTCCAGGACGTTCCTCCTACAATTCAGAAAGAATGCTGAAATAGATTCATCTATCTCACGAATGTCCAGAAATCCTATTATGTAATCACTAGTATATGACATATAAACAAACTCTTGAGGCTCAGATAGAAATTGACTCTCGCAATCTCAGAAAAGTTCTCTCTTGAGAAAAGGTCGTTCGGTGTAGAGATCAGATAGTGATCGCCCTAAATATCCGTATCCTCGATTATGGTCAAAAAATCTTTAACGCTTCATTATGAACACCTGATTTCTCTTAGCTCTCATATTCATACTCTGAATATCATTTTTTATTTCACGATTATCTCGATAATAACTCTAATTTTTACTATATGGAAACAAAAAATATTTCTTCTGCAATAATAGCAGTTATGCGAGAGATTAATGGAGTAGAGAAGTCTATGACTGTATGAAGTGGAAACAACTCGTATCAATGAGTGAGCGATAAAGACGTAAAGATTCTTATTCGAGATTCGATGATAAAAAATTGACTCGCTATCTTTCCCGCAGAAATAAACGCAAAAATCCAAATAGATAGATGGGAAGAAGATGATACGTATAATAAAAATCCACCATATCCAAAAAAGTCCAAGCAATCCGTTTTTACGGAGGTCACGACAAGGTATATTATTTTACACACAAGCGGGGAATCACTCGAATTAGCTGGATATGGACAGGGCGTAGATGCCCAAGATAAATGAGCAGGAAAGGCAACGACATATGCGCTAAAAAATACTCTTCTGAATATGTTTCTTATTCCTACAGGGGTAGACACTGACAATACCCACTCTGATGATATTCCAGTACCACAAAAATCTATTGATACACCCAATGGATGAAAAAAAGAATATCCAGTCACCAAGTGGTTGAACTTCAGAGATCTCGAAAATCTCGTAAATTCATGAATCGATACAGAGGCTCTTCTTTCGAATCATATTAAAGATAATGAATTCACTCTTTCGAACAATATGAAGAAGACTCTCCGAGCCTATTGTGATAGTGGTGAACTTTCCGAAATCCGATCATAACCTTTTTTATATATGTGATACTTCTGATTTTGACTTGCATTAATTGCTTGTATATTTTTTCCTCCTCTGTTTTTTGTAGTACGCTTTTTCATCGGTATGTATTTTTTGAATCTATAATTTTATGCTTTTCATAGGCTCTGGGATATTCTCCCCAATGATAGATGCGAATAGAAATCTTTGTTTTACAGTTAAGGTAAAAAAAGAAGATTATACCACGGAAATGGCAGACTTCATATTTAGATCATACGAGGATGGGAAGTCTCTCGATATACAGATCGTGTGACTCTCTGAATCCCCCGATCCTGATATGATGATAAAGCTGAGATGAAATCTCTGATCTCTTATGTCTATCTATTGCCAAGAACAAAAGATAGATCTGAAAGAAGAGACTGAGAAGCTGAGAGCCAAGTATCATGTACAGTCTCGGACTGAGATGAATCGCTCACAGCTTGAGGAAGCGATAGAAACGTACAAAGCAGGCTTAAAATATAACTGATAATCTATGAAAGAAAAAACAAGAATAACTCTACAAAAGAATAGAGCAGAACTGGAAGCGGTGAAAGAGTATCTTTCTCTCATCCCGAATATTCCAGAGAATAAGGAATTGCGACGAAAGATCGCAAGAGAGAAAAAGAGGCTAAATGATCGGGTCATCGTCTGTGAGAAGTATTTATCCTTATAATTTTTTTTATGTGGTTTTTTTCTAAACTCCGTGATCTTTTTAGTCTTGGTACTGAGGAAGTAGTTTTTAGCTATCCTCCTCATTCTGAGCTTTCG
The DNA here is from genome assembly GCA_043756665.1 of Candidatus Altimarinota bacterium. Taxonomy (GTDB): domain Bacteria; phylum Patescibacteriota; class Gracilibacteria; order BD1-5; family UBA2023; genus STC-74. The sequence goes on from JAYUQR010000045.1 coordinate 33,398, forward strand.
AATCCTAGATGTCTCCGTCTTACAAGTCAGCTTGTACAGGTTCTCAGAGAATTATCTAATATTCCCCATCCTATCACCGCAAATAAATTCAATAAGATCAGTAGTATCCCTTCGGCAGATAAGCGTCTCAACGAGCTTAAAAAGCTATGATATATCTTTGACGGTGGTCGTCACAACTTAAAAGAAAATATCCGCCACTGCACCCCTGAAGAAATAGCTAAATACTTTCGATAACCCAAACCATCTTATGCTCCACGAACTCACACCCGCTCAGTTCTCAGGTATCCTCGCTACGGACTCACAGGATAGACTCAAGAACTCTGTAGAGATACTCGCCGATCTACAAAGAGAGGCTTTCGAATATGCTATGAGAGAAGGCAAGCCTTCCGCCAATGATGAACATGTATTCCCTTCTCGTAAGATGCAGGAAGCTCTTGCTTATGGTATCTACAGTCATGGTGCAGTAACAGACGAAGAGCATACAGAACGGCTCGCTCGAATAGCTCAGGCTCATACTTTTACTCGATAATTTTATATACTTATATGAACTACTCACCGACTCAAATTAAGCTAATCCGTATATTCGGAAAGAAGGAATTGACAGATGGATGCAGAATAGAAATCCTCTGACATATCCCCGAGCTTCATGATGTGTATAGGGTAGCGAACGATATAGACTTAGCAATCCACGCTAATCTTGACTCAAAACTTGTAAGCGAATTGAAAGCATACAGAAACTCTAAGGAGTGAATAGTAAAAATCCCATACAATCCAACCCTTTCACTTTTATCCCAGACAGACGATATAAAAGAATCAATCATTAACCTCTTCTCATAATATGCCCCCATCACTCCCCCCTCCAAAGTCTCACGCTGAACAGATAGCAGACTCACTCTACCAAGCTCGAAGGTTCGATGACCTTCCCCAGTCTATCCAGCTCGTACGAGTGAATTGACAGGTGATGCGATGAGAGCTCTCGAATGCTGATGGCATGCGAAAGATAGTACAGATACGAGCGAGGTTCAATTGAATCATTTTAGATATTTAATTTTATATATATGACAATACAAGATATTAGTTCTGGTTCTGGTGATGGTTTTGGTGATGGTTCTGGTTCTGGTTCTGGTTTTGGTGATGGTTTTGGTTCTGGTTCTGGTTATGGTTCTGGTTCTGGTTCTGGTTATGGTTCTGGTTATGGTGATGGTTTTGGTGATGGTTCTGGTGATGGTTCTGGTTCTGGTTCTGGTTCTGGTTTTGGTGATGGTTCTGGTTCTGGTTATGGTTCTGGTTCTGGTTATGGTTACAGAAATTCGGTTACTATTATTTAAATTTTATATATATGGAAAGGGAAGTTATTTTGAAACTTATTGAAATGCTTATAAATTCAGACTCTATCTTTATAGATAGATGTCATACTACTGACGATAAACAATATCCTATCTGACAGAAAATAATTCTTCGAGGTGCTGATTGTGGTAGTCTCTATGGAACACTTATTTCTGTTACCAATTGAGTCTATCGAATGAAAGACTCCAGAAGACTTTGGTACTGGAAATGCAAGAAATGATTTACCCTGGATGATGTGGCGAACTTTGGACTTAATGAGAACTCAAAAGTAACTTCCACTGTGCCACTTTGTGATGTAACTGATAGCCGTGTATCACTTCTTATCCCCTGTTCTGATAAAGCGATTAAAAGTATAGAGTCACTTCCTGATTATCAGCCTAGTTAGTTGATACGAGCGAGGTTCGAGGGGATCATTTTAGATATTTAATTTTATATATATGACAATACAAGATATTAGTTCTGGTTCTGGTGATGGTTTTGGTGATGGTTCTGGTTCTGGTGATGGTTTTGGTGATGGTTCTGGTTCTGGTTCTGGTTATGGTTCTGGTTCTGGTTCTGGTTATGGTTCTGGTTTTGGTGATGGTTTTGGTGATGGTTTTGGTGATGGTTCTGGTTCTGGTTACAGAAATTCGGTTACTATTATTTAAATTTTATATATATGACAATCCCAAATTGAGAGATCTTCACAATCAATAATTCTGTAACATATCCAAAATATAAGATAGAGTGAGGATATATTGATATTAGAGATAGGATTAAAAGAATGTGAGATATTTTATATCCTATCAGACTAATGACAGATGAGGAAATAAAAATCGTATTCGATTGAGCTACAATACAAGAAGCAAAAGAAATGGTAAAAGAAATACTAAAGGATTTTTTATAAATAACCACTCCACCAATGTCTCACTATGCTATGATCCCGATGGAAGAATACCAGGAATTTATGGAGTGGAAGAAGAGTATTCCTCCGAGTATTCGGAGAACAAAAGCAATGGAATCTGATGATCTTCCTTTTTAATCTTTAAATTTACTTATATGTTTTTGCATTTTCATAAGTGGCAAGCCCGCCAATGACTAACACGCTCCAACAAGTCCGAGAACTGATAGAAAAGAAGATAGAAAAATTTATTCCTCCTTCACCATAACTACTATGTACATCTTCGACCTCGATGGCACGCTTGCCGATATACGTGAGAATAGAAAACTCCCCCCATGAAAAGCAATTATTCACAATGTAGTTTTATATAGGCAATTAGCAGAGAAATACGAGTGTATAATTGTCTCAGGGAGAGACAAAAAACAACGAAGTATGGTATTCGATTTTTTACGATGAATATTTTTTAGTGGTAGGATAATCCTCAACGACCTCCCTTTCCCCAAGCCACCGAACCACGAATTCAAAAGAATAGTATTCCAAAATCTTCTGGATGAGTGAGAAACCATCGACTGAGTATTTGATGACAATCCCAAGGTTGGTGATGTATGTCGAGACCTCTGAATTCCGTTTTATCTTGTTAGCCAATAATCCCTATGTACCAACTCACACCACATGCCCGTGAAATCTTCAAAGTATTTGAGTGAAAGAATTGATTTAAGGTATTTGACACATCACCAGAAGGCTTTGTCCTTTGATTCTGATTGAATAAAGAAGATGCAATAGAACGATGACTCATCGAGAAGAAAAATCCGAATCCACTTCATGAGTTATGTGAAAATAATTCTTTTATCCAGATTCCATGGATAGCGAAACATTTATGAGAAGACAAACTTGCAGAGTTTCTTGAATTCATGATCTGACAGGGGCAGAGTGAATATGGGATATTCTCAGTCGATGTGAAGAAGTTTCTAGAACGTAATTGATTATAGTATGAAAAAATTATCATGACGTGCACTTTATAAAACTCTCGAAAGTGAGAAGAGGCAAATAAGTGCATGAAGGGATGCAAATTCTATCATATATGGCAATGGTATCCGTGACAAGTATTGCCAGTATATGCTGAGGGCGAAAGCTGATCTATATAGCTGGCGACATTCTGTACGGCATAGAACACTATGCAATGGAATACTCCATAGAAAACTCATTTATCGTCTCAAGAAAGAGCGACAAGAGAGCATAGAAAAAAGACTTATGGCAAGCATCTATGATATGTCCAACCAGTAGGCTTGACTCCCCGTATGTGAAACGCCTCTATATGATCCATAGAGGAATTGCTTACCACCTAGGCGGGGTCAAGCTTATTGCTTGTTGCCAAGATTCCCTTATGAAGCATTTGTAGATAATCGCCTAGATTTATAAATGAAGATCGAGCTTCTGGTACTCCAGTACATAGCGCTACTTTGGCTCGATCGGCTGCAAGGGAGAAAGAAGATTTGCTCCACAAGCCTGAGTTTTCTTTTTCCTTTGTCTTCATGGTGTTTTATAAAAATTTTACACTACTATATATGTATTCACTTACTCCCCTAAATTCTGAACATGAAGAAATATACTATCTTCTCAGATCCGCTTGTTCAGATGATAAGAAAGTAAAGCTTATCATGCAAAAAATAGTACAATACGCACTTTGAGGCTATGAAATAGGGCTTTTAGATTCTAAAAAATAATAACTATGTACAAAAAATACCTCATCACATACAAGCCTGAAAAGCATTTGCAGTATAACTCTTTTACAATCTGTATCGAGTGAAAAGATGTGAAAGAGATTGAAGAGAAAAAGAAAATTGCTCTTCATAATTTTAAGACATACCCGATCGAAGCGAAAAGCTGGAAATGAGAAGAACTCTACTGATTCTGAATTGTTCCTATTTCTATAAATTTAACATAATGCAAATCCCAACTATAGATACTCTAGTTAATGTCGAAAATCGACCTACTAAAAAACTCCGTACAGAATTATATAATGATCATTTCCAAAACTTCAAAAGGTATAATATACCGAAAGCACAGCTTATCATTGCGGATATTCCATATAATCTAGGAAATAACGCATACGCTAGTAGTCCGCAATGGTATAATGAGTGAGATAATGAAAAAGGGGAAAGTAAACTAGCAAACAAGTCATTTTTTGATACAGATAATGATTTTAGAATTGCGGAATTTTTTCATTTTTGTGCTCGTTTACTAAAACCTGAGCCAAAAGAAAAGGGAATGGCACCTGCGATGATTATTTTTTGCGCATTTGAACAAATGGCAATGGTGGTAGAATTTGGAAAAAAGCATGGTTTTGAAAATTCATACCCATTATTTTTTATTAAAAATTTCTCCTGACAAGTTCTAAAAGCAAATATGAAGATAGTATGAGCCACAGAACATGCAGTAGTATTATACAGAGATAAGCTCCCAAAGTTTAATAATGGGAAAAA
>JAYUQR010000046.1:0-4688 GCA_043756665.1 Candidatus Altimarinota bacterium
TCTCAAAGCAAAACACCCAGATAACTTTTTTACGAAGTACCATGAACTGCGAACATCACTTGCTTAGGAGGGTCTAGTGAGCAGTTACTTTATTATTTCTTGCATATCTGCTATTTTTGTATATACTCCCATATGTAAAGAGCTCATTTTCCTTATACCTGAACCAAAAAAAGCGTATGAAAATCAAAGATATTGCCCAAAAAAAACGAGTATCAGACCGTCTTCGTCGCATCGAGTGACAGATCCGTGGTGTCATCCAGATGATCGAGGATGAGGCGAATGTGAAGGAGATTATCCAGCAACTCTCCGCGATCCGGAGTGCTATGGGACAAGCAGCCAATGAAGAAATCGTCTGCGCATTCGAACGCACGACAGAGAAGAAAACCGCACTCACTGATGATGACTTCGACGAGATTCGTGTCCTCCTGAAGACGGTTCGTTAGTATTACCTTCAAAAACACCTCCAAATGGAGGTGTTTTTAGTTTTTCTCAAATAAGGTATCCATCTCTATGAGGCTGGTATCGAGAGTGGATCCAGAATGATTATCATTTCCACTGAGAGTCAGCTCATGCTCCACTATTTCTTCCTTTTCTCCAGTATGAGTCTCACCAGTATGACTCGATCAGACTATTCATGTCCGTAGATCACTTCATGATAGAGAGTTATCGTCCATAGAGCCTCTATTTTCACCGATGTTTAGACTGCAGGATGTGAAGATGAGAGATATGGCGACGCATAAGATATATTTATCCATAAGTTTTATAGTAAGTGCTCGAGGAAATTGTATTCGGAATATGAATAAATCAAAATATATTTGCTTTTTCGTACGAACTCCATAAAATCAGGAATTGTTAAAGCAAACCTCTTGTTTCTCAGTTTCACTTGGTCAGTGAAATACAGTCCCTGAAGAGCACATATAGTATCATCTGTAGAGAGTCACATATTTCTTTTTGACTTTTTTCTTCCCCTTCCCATATTAGGGAACAGTTATTTTAGTTTTTTCCTATGTCAAAAAATCTCGTCATCGTCGAGTCACCTGCGAAATGAAAAACGATAGAAAAATATCTCTGACAGGATTACAAGGTCGAAGCCTCATTTGGTCATATTCGTGATCTCCCAGAGAAAAATATCGGTATCGATATTGCTGGATGATTTATCGCAGACTATGAAGTTTCTGCGGATAAGAAGAAGCGAGTTACAGAACTCAAGAAGCTCGCGAAAGAGGCCGATGTGATCATTCTCGCGACCGATCCAGATCGAGAAGGAGAGGCGATTGCCTGGCATCTTGCACATGTTTTTGGTATCGATCCGAAGAAAGCAATACGCGTGAAGTACAATGAGATTACCAAAGAGCGTATCATAGAAGCATTCAATAATCCTGGGACGATCGATATCGACCTCGTAAATGCACAGCAATCACGCCGTATCATCGATCGTATCGTCGGATATGAGGTCTCGCCTGTTCTCTGGCGAAAGGTCCGATCCGGACTCTCCGCTGGACGAGTGCAGTCTGTTGCTGTGAAAATCCTCGTCGAACGTGAACGAGTGATTCGAGCATTTATCCCCGAAGAGTCATGGAAAATATCAGCGAAAATAGGCTGATCTACCCCGATGATGATCGATCTCGCGAAGATAGATGGAAAGGCACCAAAATTCAAGACTGAGAAAGATACTCTCGATTTTCTCTCGAGGCATAGTGCTTCACTGACAAGACCGACAAAGGATAAGAAAGGGAATACAGTATTTTTGCTTCCGCATCTCGAGGATTTTATCCTCCAGAATTCAGAAGTCAAGGCCTCTACTCGCATGCCGGGTGCCCCATTTACTACCTCGACGCTCCAACAAGAGGCATCACGAAAACTCGGATATGGGGTGAAGATGACGATGGATATTGCTCAGCGACTCTATCAGAATGGTCATATTACCTATATGAGAACTGATTCTGTCAATCTTTCAGATCTTGCTCTTTCGGGTGCGAAATCATTTATCGAGAAAGAGTATGGGAAGGAATATTCACTTCCAAATGGTCGAAAATACAAAACAAAACAAGCGAATGCTCAGGAAGCACATGAGGCTATCCGTCCCGCGTATATCGATAAAACTCCAGATACAGTTCATCTCGACGGTATGGAGGCAAAGCTCTACCGACTCATCTGGGAGCGAACCGTAGCCAGTCAGATGAAGGAGGCGGAAATTGAGACTACGACGTATCATTTCGCTCCTAAAGCTCCCTTTACAAAGGAGTACTTAGATGAGGACTGGATCGTGAAGGGTGAGGTGATCAAATTCCCGGGATTTATGAAGCTCTATATCGAGTGAACGGATGAGGAACAGGATGAAGAATCGGAATCCAAAAAACTCCCACTCGTGAAAAAGTGAGAAACAGTGACATCATCTGACTTCGTTGGAAGTCAGAAATTCTCTCTTCCACCCCCAAGGTATACGGAAGCTGCACTGGTAAAAAAGCTCGAAAGTGAAGGGATTGGTCGACCATCGACCTATGCGGCTACTATTCAGACAATCCAAGATCGAGGATATGTCGTCATTGAGTCAAAAAAACTTATCCCAACCGATATTGCCTTTGTTGTGACGGACTATCTGGAACAAGAATTCACTGAGTTCATGCGATATACCTTCACAGCTGATGTCGAGAGTCAGTTCGATCAGATCGCAGAGGGGAAACTCGACTGGAAAAAAATGCTCGGTGATTTTTATACACCATTTCATACCTCGATCGAGGATGCTCTCGGCGCTGAGGGGAGATTTGCTGGAGAGCGTATTCTCGGAAAAGACTCGAGTTCAGGACGCACGGTTCTCGCTCGTATGAGCAGGTTTGGTCCGGTGGTGCAGATCGGTGCATCAGATGAACTCACGGAAGATGAGAAACCTCGCTACGCGAATCTCGCACCTGGGATGTCCATCGATGATATCACTCTCGAAGAAGCTATGAAACTCTTCTCTTTCCCGAAAGATATCGGACAGTATGAAGACAAGCCACTTTCTATCGGACAGGGTCGCTATGGTCCCTATGTGAAGTGGGGAGAAGATTTTGTCTCTATTCCTCGTGCTGTCGATGTTCACACCGTTGATCGAGAGAGTGCTATAGAACTCATCGAAGCCAAAAAAATCGAAAATGCCCCTGTCGGTCACTATCAGGGTGAACCATATACGAAAGGGAAGTGACGATTCGGATCATTTCTGAAGTGGCGAGACCTCTATGTAAATATCCCTCGAGCATATGATCTCGAGACAATCACTCCAGAAGAAGCAGAGAAACTCATCGCTGCGAAAGTTGATAAAGAATCAAATCGATATATCCACCACTGGCCAGAAGAGAAGATTTCGGTCGAAAATGGTCGCTATGGTCCGTATATCAAGTTTGGCAAAGAAAATGTCTATCTGAAGCGAGGCACGAAAAAAATCACCGAGCTCGAAGAGATCCAGAAGCTTTCTCTCGAGGATGTGAAGGCTATCATATCTGAACAGATCCCAGATGCATTCGTAGAAAAAAAGAAGGCTACAAAGGATACTTCATCAAAGAAGTCTGTTACGAAGAAATCTCCAGCAAAGAAGAAAGTAAAGTAGTTCCCGTGCTTCCTGTCATTCTGACGGAGGAAGAATCTGTCCTAATCATATCGAACAAAGTGAAACGGAGTGAGATATCTTGCTCCGTTTTTTGATTTTTATGAGAAATTCTCTATACTCTGGCTATGACATTTTCCCAGAAGCTCAAGCGATTTTTTGAGCCTATAGTCCATGATCCAAAGACCTATATCCAGTGTACATTCGAGTGAATTTTGGATGGACTTTTTTTCATCGCTTCACTGTATTTCTTCGAAATTATCGGACAGACGATTCACCTCTCACAGACGGAAGAGTTCTATAATGCCCTTTTCCTATTCGGTGCTATTTCTCTTTCGTATTTTCTGATAAAGATTCTCGTTATTCATTGGGGTTGGGTGAATATCTACGTGAGTATTGATACTTTCGCATCGAAACGGTATCTCTCTGCATTTATCGCTGGTGAACCAAATGCAGTAGAGAAAATATGAACCGGGAGATTTCTCCAAGTCTATCGCTCGTGAACTCGTCTCTGGATGGAAGTGATACATGGATTTCTGAGCACTGATCTCGCACTGATCCTCTCGAGTATATATGGAATCATACGAGTATCTCAGTTCAACATATATTACGGTTTTTTATTCATTTCTACAATCGTGGTCCTTCTCCTAGTAACATACTATACCGATAAAAAATATACCGTCCCATATCGAAAAAGACGAGTAGAGATAGAGAGTGACTATGGGAGACTGCTTGCACGTGTGTTTATGTCGAAGATGGAATATATGCAGAATCACGAATTTCCAAAAGAGCTCACTCGGATAGCATCGATGCTCCAGAATATACGAATCCAGAACCACCATATTGATAATACAGTGTGATGAATGTATATTGTCGTGCGTGTTTTGGGATTCCTCTTTCGTCTAGGGGTGTATGTTTTCGTAGGTCGAGCGGTACTCGATGGGACGGCGAGTTTCTGGCTCCTCTCACTCTATATCATGATCGTCTCGACCATCGAGATGACGATGCGAACTGTATATGACTCATTCCGTCGATTCACTCGGGACGGGCAGCAAATCGAGAAGCTCTGGTCCACTTTCGATTCCCTTACTCCGATCAAGTGATA
>JAYUQR010000047.1:0-4642 GCA_043756665.1 Candidatus Altimarinota bacterium
TCCGAGTCCTCGCTCATCGCGATGAATACTGAACCTCGATCACTCGCACAGATCAGTCGAGCACATCGCGAGCTCGTGATCCAGTGAGAACACCACCTCATGATCGTATAGGTATCATCATACTCCCCCTATCCACTCTCTACTCTTCTCGAAAAGAGTATTTTTTGTACACTTTATGTGAACATGGCTGATGCGAGATATATTTCACTCCATACTATTCGATTTTGTCGAAATCTCTGTGTACGCGAGGGGATGCCTGAGGGGAGAAAGAGTTGAAAAGAAAATAATGGTAGGTAGTATGAGTATGTAATTTTCTATACTATGTGAGAAGCTCTAGTAACATGTGACATGGGAAGTCTTTGACTAAATAAGGGAGATTGAGAAATAAAGAAATTTATTGATCCAGAAGAAGCATTAGCAAGAGTTAATGCTGGAGCGAATTTGGTACTTAGAGATGGGAGGACATTTGTTAAGGAAGTTCCCGCATGAGATGTAGTCTTTTTTCGAAATAGAGTTAGAAAATGAATCGCTAGTTGAGATGTTTCAGCTGTCCTTGCTTCTGGAGTTCAATATCAGATATGATTAATATTTAATTGATTAGTTAAAGGCTATGCATGAAGACCATCGTCATAATGAGAATTTATACCTAGAGCTATAAATAATACCTATAACTCTCTTCGAAATCAAAATCAAGAATCAGCTTGGGCTATATCAGAGGGCTCGAGCAGTGTTCCATGTATATCCCTTAACCTCTCTCACCCTCATAGGGTATCTTTAAGTACTCGAACTTTTCCCTGCTCTGTATTATTTATCACACTGACTATCTGGTTTCTTCATCGATCTTTTGCTGTAAACACGAGTTCATCTGCAGCACTTAATCCACGTCGAAGTAACACTGAGTTATTATCTTGTTCTGAACCTAGATGTACACTTGCGACTCCTATACTCGCAGTGAATGACAATTCTTCTCAGCTTACTTCCTTTGGTTTCGCAAGAGGAGGATGTAGTTTATTGAATTTATTTTCATATACTACTCATCCTCACTGTCTAACTCATCTTCTTCATAAAAGAGTATAATACTTTATCTTCATCTTTTCTCGTCTATCGTATTCTCTTTTCTTTTCCTTAGCCGTTTCTCTGTCTTCTGAAGAGAGTCAGATCCTGATGTTTCTAATTTCCTCCAAGAGTAACTCTGGAAGATTTCGCGTTACATCATTGACTGGATACATGCCAAGGAATTCTTCTCAGCCGTATCGAAAGAATCGTACCTTATGTTGATGAAATTTCTTTTCTAAGTCCTGAAACACAAGAGCAATTGCACGAAGAGCTTTATCTCACATGTCATGTGAAAAAGTATCATTTATACTCTTAAAATGATCTGTATCGAGAATGAGCATAGCATATTCTCATTCTTCACTACTAGATACTTCCGCGATAGAATCATTCAGTGCCATTCTATTTCAGAGTCATGTGAGTTGATCTTGCCTCGAATCTTTGAAGAGTTGTTTGTTCAGTTCTACTCTTGCAGCACTATCAGTATAATGTAAAACTCTTGAATCAAAATCTTTTAAAAACTTAGCTACACTGCTTCTAAGTGATTTTACTAATCTGAGAACTACCGTATCTGGAACAGATCATTTCTTTAGACGCAATTGTCCGAATCAGGCGATATCATGATGCTCAAAAGATCCATTTTCTCTTATATTTTGACCTATTATGAGTCTTTGTTGGTTTTTTGAATAGAAAATTTTCGCAAGGATTTGATCTAAAGATTGAGCTTCATCTCGAGATGCTATTAATGATTCATTAAACTGAAAAGAACAGCCATAATGCCTACAAATGGCTCATATTCATCTGAATGCCTCTCCCACAAGAGTGTCCTCTATAAATTCAACTATTTTTCCAGAATCCAATTGGCTTTGATCAAACTGAGGAAATGATAATGCATCATTCACCTTGGTTACAACCTGCAGTGATCTTTTTAAAGCGATATTATCTATCCTGAGTCACCTTATTTGACCTTCATTCAGCGTTATTCTTTCATCCATAATTATGAAATATTTATTATAAACTTTTACTTCCTCTCAGCTTACCGTATTCCCCTTCCCCTGTCAAAAAAACAATACAAAATAAGGAAAAATTCCGAAAATTCCCCCTGCTCAACGAGATCAGCCAAAAAGAGATGATCCCCTTGCATTTTTTATTATTTCAGTATCCTCGTATGGTCCTCGACAGGACTCTATTTTACACGACTTTTCCCATGAGCTTCAGGCTCTCGAACATCCATGACTATAACCGATTTATCGCGATAGATCTGGGCTCATATCGTGTCCGGACCTGTATCTATGAGATCAATGCAGGGCAACTCGTACTCAGATGACGATCGAGTATCCGCCAGAATCGGAAAGACTTTCTCGATGGATCGATCACGGATCTCAGATGAGTCGCTGAGACGATAGAGCGATCGATCATCACAGCATCAGCGAAACTCGACCATATTCCCGAGGATATTATCCTGACTTTCTCTCCAGAGGTCACGATATACGATGCTGTTACCACTCAGTATATCAGGGCGGATCGAGACTCTTTGATCACCATGGAAGAAGTCGATACGATGATAAAAAAGATAGAGTATGAATCCCTCGTCCGTGCGAGAGAGAAATCGAAGAAACAGTTTGGCATCATCCATGATGACATCCGGCTCATATCGAGTACCCTCACGGCGATCTCGATCGATGGAAAAAAGGTCACGAATCCACTCGGATTCACGGGATCCAATATCCGCATCCGTGTACTCAATGTCTATGCCCCAGCGAGTGAATACAATATCATGCGGTCCATCATATCGAGTCTCGGGAAGCGTATGATATCAGTCGTCCCGACTCCACTCCTCTTTTCGAAAGTGATCGAGCGCAGTGAATATGCCATGGGAAATAATATCTATCTCGATATTGGTTATATGCATACGACGATCGTCATCGAGTCGAGGAATGAGATCCTGACATTCGAGACATTTCCCTTCGGTACGAAGATGCTCATAGAGATGCTTTCTTTGAAGTACAGTGAACGATCCTATCTCGAGGTCGAGAATATCCTCTGCGATGAGACCACAGAGACGGATCATATACTGCGAGATAGTGTGGTCACGGAGTTTTTCCACTATATCGGAGATGTCCTCCTCTCTCTTCTCGCGCAAGAAAAAGAAAAGATCCAGATATCACACATATTCCTCTCTGGATGAATATTTGGGAACAAGAATTATAAGAGTATGTTTAATGATACTTTCCATACTCTATACCACGACGATCTCCGGGTACTCTTATTCACTGAAGTTTCCGAAAAAAAAATAGATACCGACTCGACGATGTGTCATGCACTGGGTATCCTCGCAGAGGAACTCCTCGTAACAAAAAAAGATCCACTCATCCGCATCCTCAGATATGTCCTCTATAACTATGAATAACTCGACTATGCCCCCTGCCAAGATCATCATCCCAAAGACTACCACCCTCTTCGAAACGATGAAAATTATCGACGTGGCTATCAGAGAAAAATCACTTCCCCTCACGATCGATATGAGTGAGGTGAGTTTTCCATTGACGCGGGATGTTTTTTTCGTTCTCGCGAAACGTTTCCGTACTGATCAATTCAAGCTCATCCTCAGGCATGAACATCAGGTGGAAATGGCTCATTCTGCTTCTATCTCTGCTATTTTATCAGGGATTTCTGCGCAGTTCGATCGAGAATATGAGCATACGAATATACTTAAGCATAACTTCACGATGTGGGAATATTTCCTCTATGAACTGAAGCGCTGAGGTCACTATATACAGTTCCTCTTCACTCGGAAAAAGGAAAAAATACCCCTCTACAAGGTGAAAAATATTTCTCCGAATTTTTTTCTCATCGTGGTGTGACTGATCATGTCACTCTCACTTCTCCTTTTTATCTTCTACTTCACGGTATCGAAGACCTATATCTATGTCACTCCGCAGATATCCGTCAAGCCGATCAGTGCGAATATCATCTTCTCACAGAATACAGGAACACTACTCCAACCGAAAAACACGATCCCAGTTCGCAAGATTACGCTCCCAGTCGTCCATACGATGCGATTTACTCTCGATACGATTGATCCGAACTCGGCAACCAAAGCCCGTGGAACCGTCACGCTCTATAATGAACTCGCAGCCGATCAGGCCCTGAAGCCAAATACTCGATTCATCTCTGATGATGGCGTCGTTTTTCGCAGTGAGTCATGGATCAATGTCCCCTGAGCCAAGGAAGAAAATGGAATCACACAGATAGGAACCGTAGATGTCTCTCTCATGGCTGATATCTCCGATGAAGCGGGACGTATCATCGGTTCGAGGGGCAATATTCCGACAGGTACACTCCTCTCGATTCCAGGACTCAAGTTCAATCGTGATAAGGTCTATGCAAAATCTGATTCCCCATTTCTCGGCTGAATGGATCCAAAAATCCATGTCATCACGAAGTGAGAAGTGGATGCATTTCAGAAAATTGTCCATGAACAGCTCTCCAGGATGGCACGAGGAAAACTCCAAACATCGATAGAAGAATCAAATCGTCAGAGTGGAGAAGAGTATGCACTCCTGATGGGAGAAAGCGTGAAGTTCGA
>JAYUQR010000048.1:0-4622 GCA_043756665.1 Candidatus Altimarinota bacterium
AATCCTCGAACTCGGTGCAGGAAGAGGCAATGTCACTGCCGAGATCCTGAGGGAAATCTGAAAAAATACAGAGATCACTGCACTCGAGTATGATCTCGATCGAGTAAGAGTACTAGAAAAAATTGCTCAACCTCATCTCGAGATTATCCATGGTGACGTACGTGATCTGGATCGATTATGTCTTCCAGAGAGTTTCGATATAGTGATATCGACGCTTCCACTCGGGAGTTTTGATGCTGAAACCGTCGATATAGCACTCAGAAATATCAGGAAAGTACTCAAATCATGAGGGAAATATATCCAGTATCAGTACTGGATGGCGAATAAAAAAGACATCAAAAAATATTTCCACATAAAAAAAATCAGACTCGAACCACGCAACTTCTCCCCTGCTTTTATATATATCACCGAGAAACACTAATGCTCGAAAAAATATCAACATGGATCAAGAAATGAATCCTCATACTATGGGTTCTCGTGTTTATCACGGTATTTGGATACTATCTCTATAATCCGTCATTTTTCACTGCAGAATCACTTCAGTGATTTCTCATACAATTCGGGAGTTATCTCCTCGTTATATACTTCATCCTCTCAGCACTCAGAGGATTCACACTGGTTCCCAGTACTCCATTCGTACTCGTAGGAATTCTCCTCTTTCCAGAGAATCTCTATTTTGTATATTTCATTTCTATGTCAGGGATTCTTCTCTCAGCGACGATGATCTATTTTTTCTCACGAGAGATGTGATGCGAGAAACTTCTGAAAAAACATCATGCTCCTGCTATAGAAAAATGTGAAAAGTGGATTCAAGGGTATGGATTTCTTGCGGTAACTATCTGGTCATTTCTCCTCATCGTTCCGACCGATGTTATCTGTTATATAGCTGGGATACTGCGTATGCGATTCTCGAAGTTCATCCTGGCAGTGGCTCTCTGAGAAGGAATTATCTGTATCATACTGATCTTCTGAGGGAATCTCCTCATCCGTTTCGGGCTCAATATCCTCTAAACATCGATTGCATTTCGAGGAAATCTATCTATACTCCTAGCATGCTCCGTATCATTCTCTTCATCCTCGGGATTCTCGCGTTTTTCGAAGGATGCTACTCTGCAGAGATGCCTTTTATAGACGTATCTGAGAAAGATGTCTATTTTGATGGTGTGAGAGATCTCTACGACTTTGGCATGATCACAGATGATGGATCTCACCTTTTTCGACCAGAGGATCCTATCGAACGTGATATGTTCGTCTGACTCGCGACGAGCGTCTCGTGCCACAAATGTCTCTCACCGACACTCGAGGATATCCTGCACTATGATGTATCGCCATTCGTAGATCTCCAGAAAACGAATCCGAACTACTACTGTATCGCCTATGCGAATGAACAAGAAATTGTCCAGGGATACACTCTTTCAGCGGAATGAACAACATCATGTGAGGACACAAAAATATATTCTCGGACTCCTTTCTGTGAAAAAAATAAGACCACCCGGATTGAGGCTACTGCGATGCTCCTGAGACAGTGAAAGCTCTGGGATGATACTCGAAATAGTCAATATATGAAAAAACAAGTGATCAATGATGTTAATAGTTACTGGCAAGGCTATGCCGAAAAGTGAATACAAGCAGGGATACTTACATTGAGTCCAGAAGGCATGGTAAACCCTGATGCATCGATATCTCGTGGGGAATTTACCCAGATGGCATCGGTTATGCTATCATATAATCAGTGTTCTCGATGAGATGGAACAAAGAATACTCTCGCCAGTGCTATATGAGTTATAGATGCAAATGGAAGAACAATAGAGAAAAGTATATTCCAAAAATGAGATGGGAGCCTACTCATGCCCATAGTCTCGAGTGGAAACTGGAACTATAACTGGAAGGCGATCGATCGAGAAACAGGGGTCGTGAAAACATTTTCCTCCGATACCCTCGCGACATCGAGCCTCGGACAGTGATCATGGATCATAGAGCTCTCCGTTATCGACCCTGTGACAAAAATCGTCATGAGTCAACCGAGGAGTACTATTGTCATCGAAGGCTGATGAGATATTCCAAAAGATGGAATAACGATATTTTCTGATACAAATAATGCCCCCCCATGAACCCCTATACATTTCGATTCCCTTCTCATGTCTCCCATCCCTGGGGTACGATATAGCTGGGACTTTGGTGATGGCAAGACTTCAGTTGATGCAAAAAAGACAGAGCACACATTCGATAAACCTGGGAATTATACAGTAATAGTCCGTGCAACTGACCCCTCTGGGAATATATCGAGTTCGAGTATGGTCGTCACCATAGGGAATGATGGAAAGGCAGTAGTATTGAGCTGAACGTATAATCCGCTGACCGTGAATATCCACTCAAATCCAAGTTCATGAAATGTAAATACTGATTTTCAGTTTTATTCTGATGTTGTCGGATGAAGTGGGAAACTCAGTTATTTTTGGAATTTTGGTGATGGGAAGACATCCCAGGATAGAGATTGAGTCAATCATCGATATGATAAACCATGACTCTATACAGTCGAACTGCGGACAAGAGATGAGAATGGAAAAGAATCAGTTTCACAGATGCTCATAAATGTAAGAAAAGAAGGTACTCTATCAGACATATGAGGAGGGAGCAATCCAATATCCGTCATCATAAAATCAGATCCACTTATTGGTAGTATCGGAAAAGCAATAGAATTCAGATCACTCATCTCAGGAGGAGATGCAAAGAATCTCACATACTCATGGGACTATGGTGATGGAAAAAGGTGAGATAACTGATGAGTATCCTCTCATATATACGATACTCCGTGAATATATACTGTGATACTGAGTGTTCGGGATAACGATGGACATATGAGTCAGTCAGAAATAATACTCTCGATCGATGGAATCACCGATACAGATGGTGATGGGATCCGAGATAATGAAGATGCCTGTAGCTCGATATATTGAAGTCCGGAAAGTCTCTGATGCCCCACCGTAAAAACACTGAATTTCTATGATCAGATAAACAGGAAGTTCAACGGAAATATACTCTCTTCTGGGAATGATAGGGATGCTGATGGCATCGATGATGCTCTCGATCTCTGTCCCGACATACTCTGATCAATCGTGAATAATGGCTGTCCGGGTATATCCCTCCTCAGTGGCCTCTCTGAAAATAAATGTATCAGCAATCAGCTCAATACGCGTGGTATCATGATCGCTGCCCCAATCTGTATCTCCTGTCCTTGTGAGAACACGGTCAGCCTCATGAGTCTCGCTCGTACCTGTGATGTGCTCTTCCCTGCTATTCTCTCGAAAGATCAGAAAAATATCTACTCTCGAGGCGGATTCTATCAGATACAGTAATCCAGATATAACCGTATGCAAAAACTCATACATTTTCGATCCAGGATAGAGAGTCATCATACGAGTGAAAGTGGAAAGAGGATCAGGGGACAATCGATAGATGTCCAGAATATTCGAGCCTACTCGCTCGGGGATGATCCTCGTGATATCATCTGGAAAAAATGAATTGGAACAGAGACTCTCTACAGTCGAGAACGGAGTATGTCGACCCATCCTGATGTCTATACCCTCTCATGTATAGCTGAAAAAAGTTGAGCCTTCTCTACAGTGACTCACCCGAGATCAAAAAATGACTTCATCCAAGAGCTCGAAAATATCATACGAGAAAGTGCACAGAAATTACGATTCTCCTACCAGAGAGCCTCATGAAAGTCGTGAGACAAAGAAGAAATGAGAAATACTATACTCCTCATCATCTGAGATATCGATAGTATAGGGCTCGTCCAGGAATACTTTCCCTTCTCGAAAAACAATGATATTATCTTTGTTTTTCTCCTCCATCCAGTCGAGATATCTCCTGAAGAAAGAGACGCTCTCATATTTGAATCATGAAAGATCTCGAGCACATATGAGGAAGCACTCAGGATGTCGATGAATCAGTGGAAACATGAGTTCTCATCCCATGATATAGCGTTCCTCCCTTGTACTACTCTCGATAATCCCTCACTCCTCCTCAATCATTTTTTTAAGTATCGATATGTCTAATCCAAAAAATATTGCCCTCATCTGTCTCCTCCAGTCAGGATTCACCCACAATGATCTCAAGAAACTCTTTCTCGAAGAGAAAACATACTCACCAGAGTATGTATGGGATTCTCTGAACAATAAGATAATTCTCTGAGAAATACCGACAGATCGAGGAGAGAAAATCCTAGAAAAATCAAAGAAAGTTGATCAGAAAAGTATCGAGAAAATCCTCGAGGAGAAATCTATACAGATCATCGATATACACGATATATCCTATCCTCCGAAACTCCGAAATATCGGTCATGCACCATACTTCCTCTTCGTACGGGGAATTCTCAGAACTGATATTCCCCTGATCGGAGTTGTCTGATCGAGGAAGAGTACCCAGTATGCCCAGAGAGTCCTCGAAAAAATCATCCCTGATACGCTCGAGGCATGAGTCGGGATCATCAGTGGTGGAGCTACCGGCGTCGATAGTATGGCACATCATATTACCCTCGAGCATGGTGGATACACTCTCGTCGTTTTC
This sequence comes from Candidatus Altimarinota bacterium, assembly GCA_043756665.1. Lineage (GTDB taxonomy): Bacteria > Patescibacteriota > Gracilibacteria > BD1-5 > UBA2023 > STC-74. The sequence goes on from JAYUQR010000048.1 coordinate 4,573, forward strand.
GGTACCGGCATCGATCGATGTTATCCTGCCGGGAATAAGATTCTCTTCGA
>JAYUQR010000049.1:0-13352 GCA_043756665.1 Candidatus Altimarinota bacterium
TCCTTCGTGATGGCTGATTGTCGGGTCTTGTTATAGACGAGGGTAAGTCATGCAGCTTTTTTATTGGCACTATCTTTTGCATTTTTCATGGCGACCATACGAGCCGCATGCTCTGATGCTTTCGCTTCAAGGAGGGTCTCATGAGTAACTGCATCGAGGATCATGGGGATCGTGAAGGCTATGATCGTCTCGATATCTGGCTCGATCGTGAAGTCACCTGTATAGGTATCTTTCTGGAACTTCCCTCCCGCGACTCGTTCGAGAAAGGAGAAAATATCATCCTTTTGTATTGGGAACATTGTCTTCACGAGCGGGAGTTGCGTCAGTGCTGAGACATAGTGATTATAGACGATTGAGATTTTCGAGTATTTTCCACTCTTCCATTCTTCGAGGATCAGTCTCACGATCCTTCTGGATTCTGCCATGGTGAGCGGGTCTCGTACCTCATCAGAAAAATCAGCGATGAGCGACTGACCAGTTCTGAGGATGAAGTCACGAGCACGCTTCCCGATCGTGATATAGTCATACTCTCGAGTATAGGGAATATCCTGATCATCGCGGACATACTCCGTTGCTTTCTTATAGATATTGGTGTTATATCCTCCACAGAGTCCTTTTTGCGAAGCGACGAGGATGAGGAGTTCTTTCTTTGACTCAGGAACACGTGAGAAAATTCCGAGAACCTCGTCATTCCCTGCAATTTTCGCGAGGATCGAGAGGGTCGCGAGAGCGAATGGACGGAGTCCGAGGACACTTTCCTGTGCTTTCTTCATCTTTACCGTCGAGATCAGTTCCATTGCTTTGGTGATCTTTCCAGTATTTTTGACCGATTTGATTCGAGATTTTATTTCTTTTCCTGAGGGCATAGTGGGAGAATGAATGAATGTATCAATTATGGAATTACGAATACTGAATCGGAAAGAACTATCTTCCTATGAACTCGTAATTGAACTATTGAATTATTGAAAATTGAATTTCTATTTTTTCACTGAAAAGAGTTTTCCGAAGTTTTCGAGAAATGCCCTGAGGGATTCCTTTGTTTCATCAGAGAAGTCTTTTGACTCACGGATTGAGCTCAGTATTTTTTCTTCACGGTCAAGTGCGAGAAAGAGATCATGTTCGTACTGACGAATCTGATCGACGGCAACATGATCGAGGTACCCATTGGATCCTGCGAATATCATTGCCACTTGTTTTTCGAAGGCAACTGGTGAGTAGATATCCTGCTTCAGGATCTCGACCATTCTCTTTCCTCGTTCGAGTTGCTTCTTGGTATCCGCATCGAGATCAGAGGCAAACTGTGAGAATGCTTCGAGTTCACGGTACTGGGCGAGTGAGAGTTTCAGTGTTCCTGCGTTTTTTTTCATAGCCTTCGTCTGAGCAGATCATCCGACACGAGAGACCGAGAGTCCGACATTGATCGCAGGTTTGATACCAGCATTGAAGAGTCCTGACTCGAGAAATATCTGACCGTCCGTGATCGAGATGACATTCGTCGGGATATAGGCAGATACATCACCAGCCTGCGTCTCGATGATCGGAAGTGCCGTCATAGATCCTGCTCCGAGTGCATCAGAGAGTTTTGCAGCTCGCTCGAGGAGACGAGAATGGAGATAGAATACATCTCCAGGATATGCCTCACGACCCGGTGGACGCCTGAGAAGGAGTGACATTTCACGATAGGCATTCGCATGCTTCGTGAGATCATCGTAGATGATGAGGACATGCTGAGCATCGAACATGAAGTACTCTCCCATAGCAGCTCCTGAGTAGGGAGCGAGCCACTGCATCGCTGCTGGTGCAGATGCTCATGCTGAGACGATGATCGTATAGTCCATCGCTCCAGCCTTTCGGAGTTCTTCAGCAATAGCAACGACCTTTGAGTCTTTTTGTCCGATAGCGACATAGATACACTTCACCCCATTCCCCTTCTGATTGAGGATGGTATCGATAGCAATCTGTGTCTTCCCAGTCTGACGGTCCCCGATAATGAGCTCACGTTGACCTCGACCGATCGGTACGAGAGCATCGATTGCCTTGATCCCCGTTGCCATAGGCTCATGAACCCCTTTTCGACTCATGACACCCGTCGCGACGAACTCTGCAGTCCGAAACGCACTTGGCTTTATCTCTCCTTTTCCATCGATCGGATTTCCGAGTGGATCGACGACTCTTCCGAGGAGTCCTTCACCGACAGGAACCTCGAGAATCTTACCAGTAGCGGTTGCGATCATTCCCTCATGGATCGATTCGAATCCCGCGAGGATCACGATCCCTACAGAGTGTTCTTCGAGGTTCATGGCGACACCACGGGCACCTGACTCAAATGATATGACTTCATTGTAGGCAACATTCTTGAGTCATGCCACCTTCGCGATACCATCACCGAGATAGACGACCTCTCAGGCATTGAGACGTTCTGGTGAGAGATCAGCAGTATCGATTTCTTTTTCGAGAGATTTTATGAGTTCATTGGCGAGCTGTACTGGAGATTGAGACATAGGAGGTGATATTAGATTTTAGACGGGAAAAATGAACTATTTAGACTTGATTCTGGAATAAGTGTGTGTACTTCTGAAATGATATATCGACGAGATCATCACAGAAGTGAACACGGATACCTGCAGTGAGGTTTTTATTCTCACGAAATATGATCGATTCGGGAGAACCAGTATAGTCAGGAAAGTACGTAGTCATGGCAGTCTCACTGTATTTTTTCAGAAAAGTTGTTTCTATTCCTGGAGCGTATTCGATGAGAGGCATTTCTACTGTCGGGGATCTGGGATCCATGAGAATTGCACGTTTTCCTACCTGCCTCAGAGAATTTTTATAATTTTTCAAGACACGAATAGTATCGATAATTTGATCACGAGTAAGCGAAGTTTTCAGCATAAATGGTGGAAAATAAATTTCTAAAGAGAAACCTCTTTCGTCTGAGCGAGGAGGAATTCCTTATGGTTATCAGTGGTATTATCGAATATCTTCGCATTGAGTTTCAGTGCGATATCGATTACCTTGGTTCTGAGTTCATCCGCCATCACTTTTCGCTCATGTACGACGTCTGCGAATCATTTTGATCGAGCACTGTCAGCATCATGTTGTGCTTTCGTGAGGATTTCTGTACTTTCTTTTCGAGCATTTTCCACGATCTCAGTACCGATGATACGCGCATCGACTTTTGACTGATCGATAATATTTGCAGCTTGGTTATGCGCATCTTCGAGTATATGTGTACTTTTCGCGAGCTGGAGCTCGAGATCTTTTCTTTTTTTTGCTTCATCATCGAGAAACTGGAGATAGGGAATGAAGAAAAAACGTCGAAGAACAAAAGCAACGATGATAAAGTTTATTCCCTGAATGAGAAACGATCCGAGATCAAAGAGTTCCATAGTGTATTATTTAGTGAGAAAGAGGGCTGCGAAAGCGAGGAGACCTGGAACTTCACAGAGTGCGATTGCAGTAAGCATCTTGGCATTGATATCTGCAGAAACGGATGGATTGCGACCGATCGCCTGCATAGCACCCATACCGATGAGTCCGATACCGACTCCAGAACCGATAACACCGAGAAGGGCAAATGGTAAGTAACTCATAAGAAGAAAAGGTAAAAAGTAAATAATCTATTTCGAGAAACGGAGAGGAGGTATCCGGTTATTTCTCGAATGATCTGGGATTTTCCTGAAGATCAGGCAGAAAGCTTCAGGTGAAGTCTTCGGTCTGATACCCAGATTGATGTTTGATTATTGATTATTGATTTTGGATTCTTGTCCCCCCCTACCTCCAATCTGCCATCTTCTACCTCCTATCTGCCATCTGCTACCTGCTACTTGCTAATGCTTCTCTGGAAAAGACTCACGTATATACAGTGAAGAGAGCGTCACGAATATATACGCCTGCAGAAATGCGACCAGGAGTTCGAAGAACCAGAATGGGAGGGTCAGGATACGAAATGCTCCCGTATGCAGTGATGGGATCATCTCACCGATATAGATCGTCACAGAGATGAGGATCATCCCCACGAAGATATTGAGAAAGAGTCGCATCGAGAGGGATCCGATACGGATGAATTCTCCAGCAAAGTGCAACCACCCGATAAAGACACTTACGATCTTCTCCGCCGTGGTATCTCCATGATAATGGAAAAGATAGTGTTTCAGTTGATGCATCGGTCACTTCATTTTCAGTGCTGTGAATTGGGCAATCATGATCACCGTGAGGGAGAATACGAGAGTCGTCGCGAGGTCTGAGTAGATCGGCCGGAGATAGGCTCCGAGCCACTCATCACGTGAGACGAGCACGAGAAAGTCCATCACGAGACCGAAGAGATTTCCGAGAAATATCACGATCATGAGTCCGCCGAGGAGCCAGATATAGCGGTGTGCCATCCTGATGTCTCCGAGGAGTCCACCGATATAGGAGACGAGCCTCGTGACGATATCGAGACCAAGTGTTTTCAGACGGGGGAAGCGATCACTCTGGATCGCATACGAAAAGATCCCGATCAGCACAAAAAGAAATGCCATAAAAATCCATGTCGTGAAGATCGTATTCGTGATATGGATACCTCCGACTGACCAATCAGCGATATCAGCTCCATGCGGAGTGGGGATATGCGGACCGACGTGTTCTGTTGTTGTATGTGCCGTTTCTGGTGTATTCATAGGTTTTGGAATCGAGCGCGAGTATATGAAAAGAGGATTTTTTTGCAAGCTGAAATTGGCGGAAAAGAAAAATCCTCCAAGAAGGAGGATTATGAAATCTGAATTCCAAGATCAGCGAGTTGTTGCTTATACTCCGCAATATATGCCCGAACATCATCTGAAGGAAATAATCATAAACGTAAACTCCCTCTTCCTCTATAGTCTTGACGTTTAGACCTTGAAAGCAATGTATTATTGACCCAAACTCTCGTACCATTCACAAGAATACCTACAACCCAATCATACGGTAATAAAAAACCTGGATTATATCACTCTTCAAAAGAGATGGGATAAATTGGCTCTTCTCTGGTATCTACTTTTTTATCATAAATAGCCACTCATCAGAATAAATCCCATCCTCATCCAGCCTGAACTCATAGTTGAGTTTCATGAGAACGCATTTGAATAATAGGAGACTTGTTCATAATCGAGATTCTTAAGTAAAATCAAGACTGATTCTAAGAACTCTCTCTCTCTTGTCAAGACTTTTTTATGAAATATTGTATGGTACCTGATTTATATGACTCCAGTACTGACAAAAAGGACAGGACGGGCGGTAAACATCTTTTCAGTATCGGTTTGCGGTTTGGCTATTATGAATTCTTTATTGGAACTCCCCTTGTATGCGAAATAATTTCATTTCTGACCTCAGAGTACAGTTTCAGGAGAAAGCCAAAAAGAAGAATTATCAGAAATATGTATTCTCCCTTGTGGAAAGACATCTCAGATTTTTGGTACATTCATCATGACACATTTCTTTGGAACTCTGAAGAGGAATCATTTTTCATTTGCGAGTATGGATCACTTAGCTTTATATTGCACATTTACTAGTTCAAGAGTCGGCAAGATTTTTCAGGATTTTTCCGCGAGGAGTACTGCTCATGCTCGATTATAGTACCATATTCAGTTATGCTCTACAGCAAATGGCACTTCTCTGGGATTTCACTCAGGAAAAATATCACCATCATGAAAATCTGGATCGATCAAAATTCCTGAACCCTTTGGAGCACTTCAATAGGGCTGATTATCTAATTGAGGAGAGTAGTCAGGACTTCTATCTAATAGTGTAGTTACTTGTCTAGTAACTACATGCCCAAGATCATTACCTTGTCAAAAAGGATCATTTTTTGACTCACAAACGTCTGTATTTCTCAAAATTATCAAAATAAAAATATATTGTTCATAATATACGATATATTTTTAAATTTACAAAAAAAACTGCGATTCTCAGATCTATATTCTAGCAACTACTACTCCCCCATCACCACACACCCCGTCTTGTCTGATGAGAGATCTGCTTCTTTGACTCTATATTTTGTCACGGCAGGCTCTGTAGCACCGAGTACGAGCGCGATCTCATGTGCCGAGTCACCATAGGTGATGAGGAGACGAGGTTCGATCTTCTCGAGGATAGCGTGCATCGATCGCGCTCCTGGCATGACGAGGATATCGACATTTCCGAGGAATTCGAGGATATCACCAGAGATATCCATAACCAATGTCGGGATATAGACGACCCAGTATCCTTCCACTCGGAAGTGATGAAACATCACACCATTTTCACTCTGAACATAGAGAAGAAATCCTCATTTTTCGTATTCACCCGCCATCTCGATAGGCATACCATCGAGGATGAGGTGTGTTTGGGTAAATTCAATAGTTTTTTTCTCAGATTCAATCGTGAGTGCCTTATTTTTATAAAGAAATTCCATAGAGGTAGTGGGTTAGTGGAAGAGTGAGTTAGATGGATGGCTGAACAAAAACTAAGTCAAATTATAAAGAATATATACGTTTGGAAAGCATTTTCCCTACAATAGTCAGTTCATTTTCGAGTAGACTATAGTCTTCATTGGAAATAAATCAAAGATTTTTTGCCACATTCATAGTATCACTTCTACACGTATGAACTATCTCTACTACATAAAGTGAATATTTTTCTGAAGAAACCCGACTACATCAGGTTTGAGAAAGACTTTTTTGAGCTCATCAGGAGTGAACCATTTATAGCCGATAAATCTTTCTTCCTTGCGGGGACGAGGTTCTGATTTCCCTGTATAACGTACGAGAAATAATGAAACCTCTTTGTGGATTATGGGAGCGCCTTCGAGATAACCGGCGATAAAGGAATAGGCAATCTTATTCATGAACTTGACAACATTGAGATCTTTTTCTGCGAGACCTGTTTCTTCGGAGATTTCACGAATAGCAGTCTCAAGAGCACTCTCGTCTTCTTCTATGTGTCATTTTGGGAGGACATATTCGAGTTCATTTTTCGCATTTTTCCATGCGAGCATGAGGACTTGGATATTATCTCAGATTTTTCTATACACCATACCGCCAGCACTCTTTTCATGGAGTTCTGTCATAGTGATGATTTTTTAGAGTATTATGTGCATTATAGCATAAAAACGTAAAAAACAAAAAACTTCTGTTCAAAAGTTGCATTTTGGAACTTTCTCTATACTGTAATTGCATTATTTTTTCTCGAAGATATTTGAATTCTTCATCGTACAGATTGTAATTATAAACCATATCATTTATAATTCATAATTCATAATTCAAAATTATACCAATGCGTTTTCGTATCACAACATCTCTTTTTCGAAAAGCTATCGAGGCTGCGAGTCATGCAACTGGAGCGAATAATCTGACTCCAATACTCGAAAATATCCTCATCGAAGCAGGGTATAAGAAACTGATAGTAACTGGAAATAATCTGGAAATGGCGATCGAATATATTATCGAAAGCGATGTCGATGTTGAAGTCGAATGACGCTTCACGATATCGTCAAAATTTCTTACCTCCTATATAGCGCTGATACAAGATGATGAGATCACTGTAGAACTCGAAAAATGAGGGAGTCTCCGATTTTCGACAAAAAGTAGTAATACCAAGTTCAAGTGAAGTAGCGCTGAAAAGTTTCCAGTTATACCTACTCTTGTCAAAAACACGCCCCTCATCATCGAAAGTCGTGACCTCAAGGTAGCTATCGAAAAAACACTTTTTTCGACCGCAGATGGAGCGATTCGGCCAGTCCTGGCTGGTATATATATGAAGCCTACTTCGGAGGGCCTCATATTTGCCTCAACTGATAGCTTCAGGCTCTCAGAACTGCGAGTATCCGGAACTGGCATCGATGCCCCAGCAGTCATAATTCCGAAGAAAACTGCACAGGAACTTGCTCGAATCGTAAATGATGAGGATGAATCAAAAAAGATTGAACTCTATTTTCATGAGAATCAACTTCTTGCTGTACGAGGAAATATCAGACTCTCATCCCGACTCCTTTCAGGAAAATTTCCAGAATATGATGGATTTTTTCCGAAAGAGTATACGACAAAAACCATCCTCCTCAGAAGTGATCTCAGTACGAGCCTCAAGCAATCCAATCTCGTTGCACGAGAAAATAATTATAATACCCGTATCCGATCGAAGCATGATGGCTCAATCGAAATCTCTACCGGTGATACTGAGATCGGTGCATCAAGCATCTCACTCACAGGATCAGTCGAATGACAAGAAGAGATTATCGGGATCAATGCACAATACCTCCTCGAGACTCTCTCAGTAATGCGTGAAGACTATATAAGTTTCGAATACAAATCTGCACTCTCTCCGGTCGTGATCAAGTGAGTTCCAGCAGAGGATGGAAAGTATGGCTATAGACACTTGATTATGCCACTGAAGATCTAGTGTGGAACTCCTCCTCATACCACCAAATATTTCTCATTTTCTCATCCTCACATGTTAATAGAACTGAATTCACTCGAACAACGCATACTCGACACTCTTCCCCAGATCATGAGTGAAGATTCGCTTATAGAATATAAGAATACTATCCTCGGTAAGACAGGAGAGCTCACGATCATACTCAAGTGAGTAAAGGATCTTTCTCCTGAGGATAAGTCAACTGTTGGAAAACGGGCTAATGAACTGAGAGATATTCTGAGTCAGGCCTTTGATTTCAGGAAGACTGCAATAAAACGTGCAGAAATAGAATCAAAACTGCACGATGAATGGGAAGATATGACTATTCCCTATTCACAAGAAAGGTGAAGCCTCCATCCGATTACTCGAGCCAGATTAGATGTCGAAGATACATTCCAGAGAATGGGCTTCGATATCTATGAATCGACTGAAATGACCACGGAATATCTCAATTTTGATGCCGTCAATGTTGCAAAGAATCATCCTGCCCGTGATATGCAGGACACATTTTGGCTCGAATGAAATGGGAATGTTCTCGCGACCCAGACCTCTTGCATGCAGAATCTGATTATGCGCAATAATACCCCTCCGATTCGTTGTGTGATTATCGGTCGCGTATTTCGCAATGAAGATGTCGATGCAACCCATGAGAATACATTTTACCAGATCGAGTGTATCGTCATCGATAAGGGAATTGGAATTGGACATCTAAAATTCACGGTCGAGACTCTGCTCTCAGATATTTTCGGAAAAAAAGTCAATATTCGAATGCGTCCAGGCTATTTTCCTTTTGTCGAACCTGGAGTTGAGATCGACTTTTCTTGTCCATTTTGTGATCAAAAGGGCTGTCGTATCTGTAAATGATCAGGGTGGATCGAATTCATGGGTGCGGGACTCATCCATCCAAATGTCCTCAGAGAAGGTGGACTCGACCCCGAGATATATAGTGGATTCGCTTTCTGAGCAGGACTCAATCGCCTCGTAATGATCAGGTATGGTATCCCGGATATGCGATATTTTCAGAATCCGGATATTCGTTTCCTCAGACAATTTTAGAGTAGAGGTTTTATATTTGCACATTAATAAAGATTCTGCTATACTTCTAGGAGAATTTTATTATGTTTATACGAAAAGCCTTCATCAATACCTTCAAGGAGATCCTCCTCACGAGTGAAAAACAATATATCACCATTGTGTGACCATATTGAGCAGGAAAGACCCACCTCCTCACCCTCCTCCAGGATGATGCCACTCTCGAAAAAAAAACCGTCATCCAGCTCGACGCATTTGATCCTGATCTGGAATCCAAGCTCAAACATGTCGAAGAATGAGTGTCTACCGTCATACTTGACAGTGAACATGGAATCAATACAGATTATTTTCGTTCATTTATCGAATCATATCAGTATGATTATAGATATATTTTCACAGCAGAGGTGGATATAGAGAACGAACTCGTACAGAATTTTAGTCTCCCATTCGTGAGTTTTCGTGAGTACTGCGAAGACTCTGGAGAGGAAATACGCATGGGAGATATTCTCTCAGGGGATTTCGATATGAGCAGGATCAATGAATTCAAGGATCAGTATATTCATATCGGTCATTTTCCCCGTCATATCAGTCATCCTGAGTCAATTCAGGAAGATTTCCGATTAATATGCACAAATATAGAATCAGAATTGTTCGAAAAAGAATATATTCAGTTTATGGAATTTTTCCGAGCACTTGCCATGGAGACAGGAAATTGTTTCAAGGCTGATAAGCTCGCTAAACTCCTCGGAATTACTCGTAGAAAAGTAAATAAATATATGGAAATACTTCTACGAAAAGGAGTTATACGAGGAATATGACCATGGGTACAGGATACGATAAGTGAAACATCACGACATGTGAAAATCTATTTCACTGATCTCTCTATTCTTGCCTCTCTTCTGGGTGATCTCCATGCCCAGTGAGCCATGAAACTTTGAGCCATAGAAAACTTTACATATCTAGAACTCGAACGCAAGCTCCAGAATACTCACGATATTTTTTACTATAGGAAGAAATCTGGATCGGAGATTACCTTCATACTCGAGGATAGAAGTACACAGAAAATCACCCCCATCGAAGTGAATACTCGAGATTCACTCGCAATATCTCAAGCACTGAAATCTTTCGATAACGAGTACCATGATCGGGTGGAACGCTATATGGTCATGGTTGATGGACTTGCTGCAAAAAAAGATCTCGGATGAATTCCGCTCTTCATCCTCCCACATGCTACGATCTAATCCGCTAAATAGCGGATTTTTCTTTACAAATAGGAGAAATTTGATATTTTAGACTATATTATATATTACTAGAGATATGCACCTCGTTATCATGGCAGCCGGAGAATGATCACGATTACGACCCCTTACAGAGACGACTCCAAAACCACTCCTGAAGATCTGTGGAAAAACTATTATCGAACACAATATCGAGACTATTATTAATCAGTTCGATGATATATTTTTCATCGTAAGATATAAGAAAGAGTGTTTCAAGGAATATTTTTGAGAATATTACAAAGGGAAAAAAGTACACTATATAGAACAATGAGAACAGAATGGGACAGGGGCAGCGATTTTGAGCTTGAAGGGAAATATTCATGGGGAATTCACGGTTATCTCTGGTGATGACATATATGAGAGTAGTGACCTGATGATGCTTGCTCAAAGGGAATGATATGCGACTCTCGTACAAGAGACTGAGACCCCAGAATTATTTGGTATATTTACCCATGATCATGAAGGTACTGTTACAGGAATGATAGAGAAACCTACAGATAGGAATCTTTGAAATCTTGTAAATACTGGCTGTCACAAGTTTGATGATGCTATTTTCGATATTCTCGAGCAGATACCACTCTCACCACGTGGAGAACTCGAGATCACGGACCTTATTCATCACTATATCCAAGAGTGACGGTATTCTGTCGTAGTAGCCGAGTGACGCTGGATAGCAATCGGATATCCATGGCACCTCCTCGATGCCAATAATGCAATCATAGGAGGTTATACTGAGACAATCAATAATGGTGGAACGATCGAAGATGGAGTAATTATCAAATGAAATGTGTATATCGAAAACGGTGCCATTCTTAAATCTGGGACCTATATCGAATGAAATGTGTATTTCTGAGAAAATTGTGAAATCTGACCATTCACACATATTCGTGGAAATACTTGTTTTTGAGCCAATACTCGAGGGGGATCATTTTCAGAAATCAAGTGATGTTATTTCGGAGACGATACAGTTATAGCACAGGGGACGACTATAGTTGATACTATTGCAGGAAATGATGTCAATTTTGCAGCATGAACCATAACAACAAACTGGAGACATGATAACAAAAACGTACGAGTACTCTCAAAGGGAACTCTCGTCGATTCATGAAGACGCAAACTCTGAGCCATCGTCTGAGATGGATTTCGATTCTGAGCAAATACTACCATCTACCCAGGGAGAACTCTAGGAACAGGAGGTACAACAATTCCTTGAGAAATAGTAAAATAATATGAAAATACGAATTATTTACATAATTGTATTCCTTTTTCTGTTTATGGGATGATATCTTCTCTTTGCCTCATACGAAACTCTATGAACATATGTTCCGTCACCAATGACAATAGTTCCATTACCGATTCTCCAATGATCATGAATCATCACCCGCCCGAAAACTTGTATTAAGAATCCGAAAATACGCTTCTTCATGTACCACTATATCCGTGATGATGACCCACTCGATACAACCATCACGCATAATCTCTCCATACCACCAAGTGTATTCGATGCACAAATGAGCTTTGTCGAAAAACTCGCAAAAAGTGGAAGTATCACCCTCATGAAGGGGAATGAGTTCATGAACGCTCTCAAAAGTGACTGCTATCCGAGTGAGCATGTCTGGATCTTCACAGATGATGATGGCTGGAGTGATACCTATAGTGATCTCATGCCCATAGCAACGAATCATGGTATCCCATTTTTCTTCGGTATCATCGGGAATAGAATCGACAGGCATGGATTCATTACCAGTGGTGAAGTCAGAGCGATCGCAGATAATCCCCTCTTCACGATCAGTTCGCACTCATTCACCCATGATGGCGAGTCGAAAATGTCCGTCGAAAAAGAACAGGAAGAAATGTGTGAATCGAAGAAGCTCCTCGAAAACATCACAGGAAAATCCGTCAATACCTACATCTATCCGAGTGGTCGGATGAATGCCAGTGGAAGTACAGAGAATCTCAGAATATGTGGGTATATCATCGCATGGACGACGAATTTCGGGAAAATTTTTGATCCAATGGATCCTCACTCCTCAGAAATCAATCGTATCCGTGTCGGGAGAGATGACGGGGAAGCATTTTTCGAGAAATACCTCAAGACAGACTAATCCTGAAGTTCGATATCGACTCACTCAAGCTCGATAAAAACATCGAGGAGCTGGTAGTATGGAGTCATCTCATCGCTTTCCTCATATCATTGTTCGAGCGTATATTTGAGTTTCCTCCGTTCATAGATGATGATCTGTTCGAGTGACATTTCCCGGAGAACATCCGATAGTGCATCGAGATTCCGAGAATAGAGTGGAGTCATATCTACGATCGATGACTCTACGAGTATATAAATATCATCGATCGAATTGATCTGTTCAGCATGGATATGGAGTATTTTAGACATGATGGTATCATAGAGAATAATTTGCATTTTGCAAAATAAATATATAATCCATGGGTCCAAGTATCACGTGAAATGTGGGAGTTCCTACGGTTTTCCTGGTCAGAGAGCCAAAAAAGAACGATTGGACCAAATTTATTTTTTCACGTTTTTTATTATGTCTACAGTTCATGGAAAGAAGTATAACCAAGCGGTTGCACTCGTCGAAAAAGAACGAAACTATACCGTCGATGAAGCAGTAG
>JAYUQR010000050.1:0-4581 GCA_043756665.1 Candidatus Altimarinota bacterium
CTCCTTTCTCTCAAAGCAAAACACCCAGATAACTTTTTTACGAAGTACCATGAACTGCGAACATCACTTGCTTAGGAGGGTCTAGTGAGCAGTTACGAAAATAAATATTGACTTATTAATTTTATACATTAAACTATATAAGTCAATATTTATCATAAAAGTATAGGTTATGAATGCACAGAACCCCTTAGAACTAGGTGAATCCCGAAAACTTGAACTAGGCCAATTAATAACTCGTACACCTGTAATCGGTATCGATATCGATGGGACTCTGTCTGATACTATCTGAGCAGCCCTTGTAGAAGTACGTAAGAGGTACGGAAATGTGATGGATTTTTCTCAGTGGAAAACATGGAATCCTCATCAGATTCCCGAGCTTCAGAGTCAGTGAATAAAGACCATACAGGATACTATTGATTTGTTTTATGGAATCCTAAAAGAAGGATGAACTCAGATAGTAGAGCCTATAGATGGTTCGGTCGAGTGAATCGGTAGACTCGAGGCTCTCTGAAAAGAGCTCATCGCCCTTTCAGGACGGATGGAGGATTCTCGTCCTTATACGACAGGATGGCTTGAGAAGTATTATCCATGAGTATTTCGGAAGATTCTTCTCACAGATCATGATACTCCGAAACAAGTCGAGAAATATGAACTGGCTCGACAGAATAGCATCTGACTCATGATAGAGGACAATGCTCAATATGCTATCAATCTCGCGACTCATGGTATCCCGACGATCCTTCTCGAAGCACCATGGAATACAGATATTGATACTTCAGCATATCCAGATATTTATAGAGTGAAGGATTGGAGAGAGATATTAGAAACCCTATAATAAATTTGACATATATATTATTTAGAGTAAAATTACTATCTATCTATTAAGATGAATTTTACCCCCAAGTGCAACAAATATACATCTCTCTAAAGAAATAGACTGGAATGAATAGTGGGATTATAAGAAGAGTTGTCGAGAAAACAAATTAAGAATGAATGTAGTGTAGGAGATCACAATATATCATTGCATCATAGGATGAAATTCATCTGGAATCGTACCGCCCCTTAACATCACCTGCTCAAAAAATACTTCATATGGGGTTCTCCATCAGAGACACTTTCTTGGAGTGAGATTCATTGTATGTGCAATTCGATTGCAGTCTTCCTGTGTGAGAGTACTCAGATCTCTTTTTTTTCCGATCCATCGTCTGGTTCTTCCATTCGTATTCTCCACTGTAGCTTTTTCCCAGGAACAGTAAGGATGACAGAAATAAGTAGATACTCCGAGTGCATGAAGTTCATAATGCTTTTTATTCTCTACTCCATTGTCATAGGTTTCAGAAATGACTACTGGTATTTGAAAGAGTGAGCTTTGTTCCTCAATCAATTTCTTGTTTCTCTCCATGAACTCTCCTTGTCTTCCCAGCTTCAAAAGAAGAGTCAGTCGACTCTGTCGTTCCACTTTTGTCCCTATTCGATCAGATACAGACTTGAGTGATCCAAGTATATCTGCTTCCCAGTGAAATGGAATACTTCGATCATTGATCTCTTCAGGTCTCTTTTCAATACTCGTTCTCTCAAGTATTCGACAACTCTCTTTCTTGGCTTTCTTTTCTGCTTCTGTTCTCTTCTTCCACTTCTTTGGCTTGGTTCGCTGGGTGAGAAGGTACTTGCAGAGGGCTTGCCCCTGTGCACTGTAGAAATAGTCATAGATAAGAGTATGGCTGACGGATGATACCTTCTCTCTTGTAATATGGGACTCATTATACCAAGTAATTCTTCCAACTATTTGTTCTGGTGAGTTTTCAGGAAGGAATACAGCAATATTCATTCTCAGAAATTTACTTTCTACTATCTTTCTCTGTTGAAAACAATTTGGTCTGTATAGTTTTTTCTGTGTAGCCTTCTGATGTGCTTTTACTGGATCATATATGATTTGTTCCGTGTTTCGATCCTTCACGCTATTCCCTCGTACCTCACGAGATATACTTCCCTTATCTTTCCCAAGAATATTTCCTATATCTTTGTATGTATAGAGTTTCTTTGGTTTCCTTCATTTCGTGATTAATCCTTCTTGTATCTGCTTTTCTCTGTATTCCAAGTCTTTTTTGAGGAGTTGATGTAACTCTCTTCTTTGTTGCAGTGTAAAATGTGCATATACTCATGATGCCATAGAAATAGATGTTTTAAAAAATAAAAGTTTGCACTTTCATTCTTTCTATTTCTATGGTTTTCTCAAGATTACATTTGTTGCAGTTGGAAGTTTAATTTATCTAAACTCATTCTATGACCACTCCTGAATCAAAAAACACAGAACGGACTGACTGAATCTTACTTCCTCCTGAAACTCGTGAGGGGTTTGAAGTGACAGAGAAATGAGAATTCATGTTACCGTTAGCAAACTGGGAATTCCCAGATCATTTCATGATGTATAGTTTCAATATGTATTTTCCTAAAGAAACTCAGCTTGATCCATTAATTCCCGATGGTATAGTTATGAAATTATGAGATGGATCTCAAGCTCTCAGCATGCACATACTATGATACCATGAATCATGGAACCAGGCAAATGAGTTCCTTCATAATGCTAGAGAGAAAGGTATCAAAAAAATTGAAGTAAAGTTTGAAAGACGGTTCTATACTGCAGAAGGTGGTAAAGTGAGGGATTTGGGATACTACCTTCGATGATTGAGTGTAGCGGATAAAACCATTTCATTGCCAGAATCTTTGGCAAAAACTACAGGTGATTCTGTCTGAGGAATTATTAGTAATTCTTCAAATTAAAATAGAATTAATTCATTTGCTAAAACCTCCAAAATAGGTAGACTCCTACCGATTTTTTTAAACTGTTTTATATGCTCCCACAGTCTATCCGAGATTTTGTAAAACTTCGTATCGAACAGACCAAAAAGTCGTTTATTCCTGGTGAGTCAGCTGTTCCTGTGAGTGGTAAGGTATTCGATGAAACAGAACTCGAGTATATGATCGAGTCTGTGATGGACTGTCATTGGACAGAGGGGAGGTGGAACAAGCTCTTCGAAGAGAAACTCGCTGCATTTATCGGGATGAAACATGTCATGACGACTAATTCTGGAAGCTCAGCCAACCTTCTTGCTTTCACAGCGCTGACGGCGAAGGAGCTGAAGGAACGTCGAGTGATGCCAGGAGATGAAGTGATTACTGTTGCAGCAGGATTTCCTACCACGATCAATCCTATAATCATGAATGGTTGTGTGCCCGTATTTGTGGATATCGATATCGGAACATATGAGGCGAATATCGATCAGATTCGACAGGCGATCACTCCGAAGACGAAGGTCATCATGATGGCACATACTCTCGGCAATGTTTTTGATATCGGTGAAGTTCGAAAGATTTGTGATGAGTACCATCTCTGGCTTATAGAAGATACGTGTGATGCGCTTGGAGCAAAGTATGATGGGAAATTCGCAGGAACGTTTGGTGATATTGCCACTCTCTCATTCTACCCAGCGCATCATATGACGATGGGAGAAGGTGGAGCACTTCTCACGAATAACAATATCCTCGCAAAAGTGATAAAATCATATCGTGACTGGGGTCGTGATTGCTGGTGTGGTACAGGACAGGATGATACTTGTAATAATCGTTTTGGCTGGCAACTCGGTGAGCTTCCGAAGGGCTTCGATCACAAATATATCTACTCTCGACTCGGGTACAATCTGAAGATCACGGATATGCAAGCAGCTCTTGGTGTCGCCCAACTTGAGAAACTCGAAGGATTTATCGCGAAGCGAAATGCGAACTGGAGACTCCTCACGAAGAAACTTCTCGAAGCATGACTCGAGAAATACTTGATCCTTCCTGAGGCAACAGCGAACAGTGAACCAAGCTGGTTCGGATATGTCCTCTCGATCCGTCCTGAATCAGGAATCAATCGAGAAGAGCTCATGAAATACCTCAATGAGAAAAAGATCGGCACTCGGCTTCTTTTTGCTGGTAATTACCTCAGACAACCTGCATTTATCGACTATATAACAGACTATAGAGTCATAGGAGATTTACGAAATGCTGATTTCGTCATGCACCATACATTTTGGCTCGGAGTTTATCCAGGACTCGGAGAAGAACACTATGAGTATGTGATTGAGATGATATTGAATTTTATAAAAGACTAGCTATGAAGACTATTCTCCTTACATGAGGTACAGGATTTCTTGGGAGTCATATCATAGAAGATCTTCGGAAAAAATATGATATCGTACTCTTAAAAAGAAGTCACTCTGATACTTCAAAAATTCGAGATTTTCTTCCGGAAATCGAATACTATAATATCGATGAAGTGGATCTAGAATCTATTTTCCAGAAGAGAAGGATTGATATGATACTTCATACTGCTACTCACTATGGAAGGACGTATAAGTATCTTTCGGACATCATAGAGTCGAATCTTTTCTTCCCGATGGAGCTTATAGATCTCGGTATCAAGTATGGGACTGAGGCATTTATGAATACCGATACTTTCTGGGATGAACATATAGAGCTCCCTATCGGACTCAAGTACTATGCCCTTACAAAAAAGGATTTTTTGAAGTATGCGCGTAT
>JAYUQR010000051.1:0-13223 GCA_043756665.1 Candidatus Altimarinota bacterium
GAAGAAGAGCTCTTCTACCTGATGTCACGAGGTATTCCTGAAAATGAAGCAAAGACACTCATTGTTCGAGGATTTGTCTCACCCCTCATGAAAGAACTCCCTCTCGAGTATGCGGCCGAGATGAATGTCCTCATCGCTCTGGAGATGGAGGGAATGTAGAGGAGAGGCTATAGTGATTAGAATTGAATGAGAGATTGAACAAAATACATCAATAGTTCAATTACGAATATTGAATAATTCCAAAAATTTACTATTATCTCATCATGTCATGATTCGAGAATCCTGGAGCCTATCGTGAGGCTCAGAAACGCATCCGAGAGAACCAAGATGATGAAAATAGAATCGTCGCAAAAAAACGAGAGGATTTCGAAATGGGAAAGGAAAAAGTCTATAAAAAGAAGAAACTTGATGTCTTCGAGCTCAAACGCAGGATCGAGACAGGGAATTCTTTGTCTCTGCTCAAGAGTGAAATAAAGGAAGCATATGATCAGGGCGAGATATCTATCGAGACCTATCAGAGTGCCATCGATGCCATGAAACATGGGAAAAAGCGAGAGGCTGTCGATATGAGTGAATATAGTGTCGATCCGAATACACTCCCACTCTCGCAGAATCCACTGGCTCAGTTTCTCGAAAAGCAAAAACTCGGGGAGAACATACTTATCGATATCGGGGGTGTGATCTATGGATTTGTCCAAGGTTCAGTTTTTCTCGTTTTTCTTCTCGGACGGATTATTCTCGATGCGCTCCTCCTTCCGAGGGATATCTATCAGTCTCTCAAAAAATAACTATGCATCGCTTTTTTGTACCCTTTCTACTCACCACAGACCTCATCCTCACCGAAGAGGCTATCATCCATCAGCTCACTCGGGTGCTCAGAGTAGAAGTAGGGGAGCATATCGTGCTCTTTGACGGGGATGGGTCTGAGACAGAATATATGCTCGAGTCTCTCGAAAAGAAATCGATACATCTTCGATGAATTGATCGGAGATTTCCTGATACGGAAGCAAAAAAAAGGATTACTCTCTATCAAGCACTCCCGAATAAGATCGAGAAAATCGAGTATATTCTCCAAAAATGAGTCGAGATAGGTATTCAGAAATTTATATTCTTTCGATCGGATCGATCACAGAAATTAGTCATTTCGGAATCCAGAATTGCCCGTTTCCATATCATAGCACAGGAAGCTGTGGAGCAGTGCGGGGGAGTGAAGATGCCTACGATATCATTTGATGGGGATAGATCCAATGAGGATGCCCCTATCACACATATAGTACTCGATACTATCGGGCCGAATCGTATGATGCACGAATTTACGAATATACAAGATATAGGGCTTTGGGTCGGACCCGAATGATGATGGTCTGACCGTGAAAGAAGTGAAATGAGAGATAAAGGTTTTATATTTGCTCATTTTTCTCAACGTATCCTCCGAACAGAGACAGCAGGTATTGTGGTAGGTTTTTCCCTTCTGAATGCTTAGAACTGATTGTAGATCCCTGAGAAACCGAGGCGCACTCTCGAATATCTCACATATACACTACATATAGTGGTCTCCTCCTCTTTCTGAGATGGGGAGATATTTTTTATCAAAAATATCCAGTTTATATCACAGTTTTCCGTACTATAGAGCGATAACACTGTATACAGATTCTACTCAAATACACATATTTTATACAATAATGGTTCAATAACTGTACATAATTTTCATCTCATGGATTGTATGATCAGTAAAGGATTAGGAGGGATGAGGATATATATTACTCATGATATCGTGCGATAATCACTATCTCGAGACTCGCAACTCCTGAGAATTCCTGCTATACTGCCTATGTCTTCTCGAAAGAGAATGATACTTAACAAGACCTGACTGACCGATAATAGGAAACCTCCTTCAGAGGACCTTCCTGCTACCAATACCAATACAAAGATTCATCAAATTTTCATATCCATACAAAAAGAGCAAATTCTTGTATACCGATACAAAAAATAGAATCAAAAAACACTGGTGGTGATCCGTATCATCTTCATTCAAATAGAGTGGATGTGATTCGGGTTGCCACTGGGCAACAAGAGGCTCGTAATTCCTCTTTAATCTACTATACGAAAGGTCAGTTGGGCAATAGCATGTATTTGCTATTCGGGTATGAAATCCCACCACCCGACCTTTTGTGTCCACCCGAGATCATATTTTATAGATCTCACAGCGTGTGACCAAAGGCATCCAACCTTAGTCCCACGCTGTACCCTCAGTCGTGGGTCTTTTTGTATTCTAACTATGATGATACCCACTTCCCTTGATGATCTCATGAGCACGGTAGATCTGTTCGATGAGGATGAGGAGCGCGAGTGAGTGTGGTACAACGAAGTCAGATATTTTCATCAGTCTCGGCCTCACTTCATTCATGAGCTCGAGATCGACACCATAACTCCCACCGATGATGCATATGAGATTTTCAGCATGATCCCGCGCGTGCTCGATCATTTCGACGAATTCCCTCGTATTGAGTCACTTTCCACGCTCATCGAGGAGGATGATTGTTCCAGATGATTTCCTGAGCCATTCGAGAATGGAGAGGGTTTCCTTGACCTTGATATACTCGATATTCGTATGAGAGATAGGTTTCAGAGTCTTCAATACCATATTTTTTCCGAGGCGTTT
Organism: Candidatus Altimarinota bacterium; assembly: GCA_043756665.1. Classification (GTDB taxonomy): domain Bacteria; phylum Patescibacteriota; class Gracilibacteria; order BD1-5; family UBA2023; genus STC-74. The sequence continues at coordinate 2,663 of JAYUQR010000051.1, forward strand.
CATGTATTCCTGGATGGGGATATCAAAATGTTTGTAGCTATCAGTGACAGCAAGGAGTGTGATCATGAATATGATATGCAAAGATCTAAAATCATTTCGAGTGTATCCAGACAATTCGGGAATACAAGAGGAGAAGTTGAAAAAAATTTTGACAGATCAAACATTTTTTATACAATCGCGGACACGTGCCACCATAGCTCAGTTGGTAGAGCATCGGTTTTGTAAACCGACGGTCATCAGTTCAAGTCTGATTGGTGGCTCCATTTGGGTCGGTACCAGAGTGGTCAAATGGGGAGGACTGTAAATCCTTTGTCTACGACTTCGTAGGTTCGAATCCTACCCGGCCCACCATTCGTTTTCCGTTAAAAGATATCAGGTATCAGATATCAGTAAGCAGGTATCAGATTGGAATTCAAGTTTCATTTTGATAACTGATAACTGCTTTCTGATCACTCATCTGCCCAGGTGGTGGAATTGGTAGACACGACGGTCTTAGAAGCCGTTGCCTCACGGTGTAAGAGTTCAAGTCTCTTCCTGGGCACCATAGGAGAGTGAAAAATTAAGAATTAAAAGGTAAAAATAGTGAGAATTATGCTGTTTGTACCTTTGAGCTCTTAATCGTCTCATGGTTTTCTCATTTGCCAATAAAAATGAGAAAGAGGTTTTCGTACCCTTTTTTCCCCTCTTCACTGAGCCACGAAAGATCGAGCGATCACAATCACTCTTAACCATTTTTCTTATGAAAAAAAATATTCATCCAGCCTGGAAACAGGTCAAAGTGATCTGTTCGTGTGGAAATACTTTCGAAACAGGAAGTACCATCAAGTGAGCAGATATACGTGTCGAAACCTGCTCGAAGTGTCATCCTTTCTATACAGGAAAGAAGACGCTTCTCAAAACAAGTTCAGTGGACAAGTTCTATGCTCGTCAGAAAAAGACAGAAGAACTCAGCAAGTAGCAAAAATCCTCTCGATAGAGAGGATTTTTCTTATCTATTGGCACTCTGTGCATTTTTTGCCTTTTCGAATATCTGAGAAACAGTATTCAGATACGAGTTGAGATTCTGTCGGAGTTCGAGATAATCATCATAGATGATCAGGAGCATTAGATGGACGGCATATGTACGTTCCATCTCACGATATGCGACGAGAGCCTTTCGAAGTGTCGAACTCGCTCGTTCGAGATCATTTCCGATCTGTGTCGATCGAGTATTCATATCCGTCGAGACCGACATGATGGTTGCAGAAGTTCATGATAGTCACTCAACTGGGAGGTATCCCTTCTCGATCATGATGACTCGAGTATAGTCTGTACTGACATTTTCCTGTAAATAATCGAGATAGTTCGCATAGTTACAATACTCGACAGTGGCTGAGTGCGCGAGTGCGAGTGGATAGTTCGTGAGTCCTTTTGCACCTCATTGGGCCCCACAATTCGATGACTTCAATCATTCGAGTTTTTTTATATCTTTATCGAGCTTTTCACCGATATTGCTCGATCATACTTGTGATATAATCTTTTTTACTTTCTGAGTTCGCTCTATCCTCGATGCGATAACAGCACAAGAAAATATGCGATTCATATTGGTTCTATAGACTATCCTCGCGATCTCGACGGTCTTGAATCCTGAAAAATTTCCTATACGGTCCAGGGAGAGCTCTTTTTCTATCTTTGCACGTTCATTGGGATTCGGCTCACTGCCGATGAGTTCTTGTATTTGTTTCTTCTGTTCGTTGACATCGAGCGCTCTATAGAGCTCGGTAACACTTCCGATTCATTTATTGACATCCCAGTTTTGACTATCTGATGAACCTCGACAAAATTCGCGTACCCAATAGTCTTTGTAACAGAGGTAGTCCTGTTTCGAACAGCCAGCATCGAGTGCCCAGGTCGAACTCGGGCAATACGTCAAAAAAAAGAGAATGAAGAGTATATATTTTTTCATAAGATTTTATGCTGCTCCGATGCGATAGATAATTTCTTTTTCGACGAATTCTCGTTCACGACCGTATTTTAGTCTCGAGAGTTCTCGAAGTGCCTTTCCGGTCGTCGGATCACCTTTCTCGAGCCAGGGAAGTGGAACATTCAGAGAAAAACCAGGAGTTGGTTGCCCATCGACAGAGAGTTTGATCGCCGCCTTGAACTTATCCATATTGATAAAATCCTGATTCGAATATGCAGGAGCAAATTGCTTTTCCATCATCTCAGCATCTTCAGGACCGATCTTGTAACTCATCATCGTACCCACATTACCAAATATCGCATCCTTCAGATTTACTTGAGATTTCGTGAGGGCATCAGATTTTTGGAGTTGTCCGAGATACTGGTGTGCTACGATGAGTCCGAGGCGATATTTTCGAGCTTCCGAGAGGATACTCTCGATCGAGTCCGTGACGTAGTTCTGGAACTCATCGATATAGAGGAAAAAATCCTTTCGTTCGCTTGCGGCGATCTGTTGACGTTTCATGGCGGCAATCTGGATTTTCGATACGAGGATGAGACCGATCAGGCTCGAGTTCAGATCTCCGAGGATTCCTTTCGAAAGTGAAACGAGGAGTATTTTTTCCTGATTCATGATCTCATTGATATCGAAGGCGCTTTTCGTCTGACCGACGATATTGCGCATGAGGGTATTGGTCACAAATTGTCCGAATTTTGCTGCAAAATATGGGATAATTTCTCACTTCTCACGCTCCCCCATTTTCGCATAAGTGTAGTCCCACCATGATTTTACCACCGGGTTCTTCAGGGTCGTACGACGTTCCCGCTGGAAATTATCATCGGTAAAAAGTCGTATAAGGTCCGTGATCGCACCACCCTGTGGATAATCCATAAGAGTCAGGCAACCATTACGGAAATAGTCCTGGATACGTGGACCAAATATCTCACTTCCAAAGAGTTTGATCATGATATTCGTCGCATCAGCAACCACCATCTGTTTCTCATCATCGGTATTCGCTTCGAGGAGATTGAGTCCCATCGGACGAGAGAGGTCAGAGGGATCGAAGTAGACGAGATCATCGGCACGCTCCTTCGGGATGAAGTCGAGGAGTCCCTGGGCAAAGTCTCCATGCGGATCGAGAACTGCCATTCATCTATTTTGTTTCAGATCCTGGCGAGCCATCACCGAGAGGATCGATGACTTACCAGTACCTGTCTGCCCGATGACATAGAAGTGACGAAATCGATCTTCATTTTTGATAAATATCGGCTTTCTTTCTCCACGAAAATCATTGGTTCCGATATAGAGTCCTTCTTTTGGGATATTCGGAGGTGCCTTGATGAGCTTGAATCGCTGCCATCGAATCTCGGGCTGTTTATTATACTTCGAGTGCGGAAAGTGAAATACCGTCGCGAGCTCCTCACTGTTCATCACTGGGGCAGGTGACCACCAGGCGAATTGTCGGAAAATATAGTGTCTGACGAGAAGAGAAAGGGATTTTCGTTTGACGGGCTTGAATTTATTGTATGCGGGGGATGTGAACTGAGAAAATGATGAGATGATATTCTGGAGCTCGGCACCGACACTTTCTTCCTCATTTCCTGTCGTGATGATACGGATGATGACAGCATATCCGGTTTTTTTTACCTTTTCCTTTATGAGTCCATCTTCGTCGATAGGATCTTCATCCTGGTTTGAGCTCTCTCCAGCTTTCGATTCTTCACCAGGACTATTGGTCAGAAGTTCGATGAGAGAGCCGAGCCATTCGAGCGGATTCCAGCTCATATGATGTCCATGATCTTTTTTCTCCGATTTTCGGATAATTTTCCGGATCTTATCCTGCCAGTCGTCATCGACAGGACGCATGAGAATCTGCACGACCCCTGACTCATCCTCTGAGAGCTTTCCGAGAGCTGAGAGGATCGCATTCATGGAGTCACTTTCGAGTTTTTGGTATGTACGGATCGGGAATTGGAGTGGTTTTTTCAGTTTCATGATCTCACCGCGGACGATACTCCTCCCTTCGAAAATATTTACCTCGGGTGTCTCCTCGATGAATGCATCAGGATAGAATCCCAGGATCTGCTTCTCGACGAGGAGTTTTGCTTTTTTCGGGACGACGACATAGAAATAGATCTCCTGCTTATGTGCAACATATTCGAGAGAGAGATATTCCTGTCCGAAGAGCCATCCCATGAGGGTGCTCTTGTAGAGGGACTTCAGACTCGCGAGGAGTTGTTCCATGATCGAAATCTGTTCACGAAAATCCTTTACTGTCTCTTTTTTCTCATCCTGGTCACTGTCCTTTCGAGCAATGACAACACGCAAAAACGTCATCTCGAGTGATCTCTGGAAAGCGATCCGCCGACGCCAAGAAAGATAGAAAAACCCGAGTACGATCGTGGTAACAACAGCAATGAAAATACCTTCAGACCAAGTCATACTCTCAGTATATCGGAAAGGGGAATAAAACGCAAAAAAATCGATTTTTACCCCTTCAGGATAAAGAATCGAAATATCGCATGACTCGCGACAAGGATAAGGAGTCCGATGATGATATAGAGGATGATATTTTTGGCTTTCTTCAGTTTTTCCTCGTCTCCTCCTGAAATCAGGACGAGCCATCCTGCATAGATGATGAGGAGGACACAGAGAACGGAGAGGAAGGTATTGAGATAATTGATAAGACTTCCGATGATACCGATACCTTCCTTGAGGTTCTGGCTCTTGATAGCACAGCTACTCGTCCAGAGGAAGTCAGTTTCCTTACAGTCGGGTTTCCCATAGATCGCCGAGACAAATGCTCGGGGAAGACGGATGAGGAGAAAGCCGATAAAAGCATAGATCACGATATTTTTCCCTTTTTTTAGCTTCTCATCATCGCCACCGCCCGTCACGATAACGAAAAATGCATAGACCATCATACCGAGGAAGCCGAGTCAGGCGAGGAGCTGGAGGAGTCCGACGATGGGAGAAAATATATTTACCCAGAGTTGCCATCCTGCCATAGATCCGATGACAGCATTCGAATCCCTGAGAAGGAGTGTATTCCATATAGAAAATGCGAGCTGCATGACAAATATCCCAACCGTGACCCAGACGATATTATTTCGCCATCGTTTCACTTTCTCTTCATCTGCGGTCGAGAAGAGGAGCTTGATCACTCATATGATGAGAAATATCACCGCGATTCCGATGAAGAAATTCTTGATCGAAAAGGCAATATTGATAAAGGCATTCGATATACCAACTCCTCATGATTCTCCTGCCCGGAAGAAGAACTCCTGAATCGGTGATATGAAATCATCGAGGTCTGAATTCGAATTTCCTGTTGTACCGATATTGATGTTACGAACATTGAGCTCCTTGTCAGTGAGTGCCCAGAGTGACACTGAGTGGAGGAGGACGAAAAATGAGAGGAAGACGAGGGAGAGGAATTTCATATGAGACGATTTAGATATCCTCTACTCTACAGATTCTCGAGAGAAATGCAATCTCATGCAGAATGTACAATTGACAAAGTATATATTGAGTGAGGAAATATTTGACAAAACAGAGAGAGAGAGAGTACTATTCAGTCTATCATAAAAAAGCCATATGCCAAATCAACCTATTCCGGATTCTGTACAGATTATAGAAGACTCAACACTTCCCGCTCTCTCAGTGATGACATTCGAAAGAGATGATGGAATGTATGAGCACCATATGACAATTCAGAGGGAATGAATATGATCGGGGCGACTTATGCATCCAAAAGAACATGCACGGTGGTACTCCTCTCTTGTTACAAAAACTATAGATTTACCAAAAAAAGAAGAGTTCCCTCCAGAAAAAGTCTATCTGTTTAAAGGTTATGTTTATGAATTTGCATGATGCCAAGGAGGTTGCTTGCACAGAATGGAAGTCCATGCTGATGGCATACTCAAATGTGATGCTCATCCATGAAAGAAGGTAGTTCGTATAATAGTTCAGAAACTCGGCAGTTCTGTAAATAGCGTACTTGGAAATGTGGTATGCTGAAAATGCAATGCTTGATGGGATTAACTCAATGCTAGTACACACAAGTGTATGCTAGTGAGCCTTCTTTTCGATGTACTTTTTTCATCGAAAAAGATTTGAAATCTCAAAAATTATGATATACTGCAAGTGTCGAGTGAAACTACGACACGTAAGTTGGTATAAGAGTTCATTGCTCCCGCCAATAAAAATCCCCCATAATTCTACTTAGGGGATATTTTTTTGAAATCAAAAACACTTTCCTATCCTTCCTTCCTCTTCTTCTCCTCTCGCATCTTCTCCTTATAAGCCTCCTGTTCTTTTTTATAGATCTTCTCATCGTCAGAGATTTTGCGAGCGTATTCGAATATTTTCTTCTCCACGAATTCCTTCTTCTTCGTGTATTTCTCGCGTGAGACCTTCAGGAGGACATCGCGCGATTGTTGTGGGGGGACATCGATCCGCTCTCTGAGGGGAGCATAGGTCGTCGCTGAGAATACGGGCGAAGGCATACCGTCGATGAGGAGCTTAGTATAGATATCGTATTTTCTGAGATTCGTGAGGTCCTGTGGGAGGATGACATCTTCTCCACCGAAGACTTCAGCAAATGTGGTCGCATCATGATAGCCGACCTGGAAGGCGACGAGCGTTCCGACATTCCCGAAGACCGCTCCCTGAACGGTCTCTGCCATCTGATCGACATATTGGTTCGCCATGGTGAGTGAGAGCTTATATTTGCGTGCTTCGGAGAGGATCGTCGCGAAACTATCGGTCGCGAAGTTCTGGAACTCATCGACATAGAGTCCGAAGTCTCGACGCTCAGCCTCAGGAGTATCTGCTCGGGTCATCGCCTCGATCTGGAACTTGGTCACCATCATCGCACCGAGGAGCGCACTCGCATCCTCACCGATTCGTCACTTCGAGAGATTGACGATGAAGATCTTCCCATTATCCATGATCCAACGGAGGGAGAACGGGTTTTTCGGCTGACCGAGGATATTTCGGAGTATAGGGGATGAGAGGAATTGTCCGACTTTATTGAGTATCGGACTCACAGCTTCGCTCATCATCGATGGACTCATCTTCTCGAATTCCTGGGTCCAGAACTGGATCAGGATCGGATCCTCGATCTTGGCAACGATTTTTTTCCTATACGCCTCATGGGTGAGCATCATCGGGATCGAGATCATCGTCGTCTCAGGGATGAGGAGGAGTGTGAGGATCGTATTTCGGAGGATATATTCCAGTCGTGGTCCCCAACTCTCAGCGAACATTTTTTTGAATATCGAAACGAGTCCTCAGGCGACGATCGGGCGGAGTTCTGGACGATTATTCTCGAGCATATTGAAAGCGATCGGATAGTCCTGATCAGCAGGATCGAAGAGGACAATATCATTGGTTCTCGACTTCGGGATATTGGCGAGGATGGTCTCCGCGAGGTCTCCATGCGGATCGATCACAGCGACTCCACGACCATTCAGGATATCAGTATAGATCATATTCTCGAGGAGAGTCGATTTCCCCATTCCGGTCTTTCCGATGATGTAGACATGTCGAGCACGATCGATCGGCCTGATACCGAAACCTGAATTATCTCCTCGGTAGTTCGCGACGCCTATCGGAGTATTCGGATTCTCAGCACTCGGGAGATCATGTGGTGGTTCGAATTTGCGGGTCGTGACCCAGTAGACACCGGGAGTCTTCACGTAGAGTGTCGGGAGGTGTACGATTCCTGCGAGTTCTGTGGTATTGAGTATCTGTGTTGTTTTTCCGAGTGATCTCCGGAGGCTCCCATAGGAGATGTTTCGATGTTTTTTCACGATAAAATGATTCCCCTTCGGATCAGCGAAGATATTCATACTACTTCCGAGCTCTTTCAGGATGAGATCATCCTGTATGGGATCAGAAAGGCTTTTGAAGATATGGAGTGCGGTGCGAAATCCATAGGTATCTGTCTTGGTTGTGACCTCTTTCTCGTGTGACTTCGAGGTGTGTGGAGTCGGATCTTCAGAGTTCTCGACATCTGGCAGGAGAAATGAGAAGCATATAGAGAAGAGTTTGAATGGGAAAAATATCCATGCAATATACTCCCATATCGAGAGGAGGGGGAGTTTCAGAAAGTTCGGAATATATTTCGAAGTGAGGAGAGATTTTTTCGACTCTGTCCGCCAGAGATGATCATGAACGGGCTCAAAATCGATGATAAATCCTCCTATTTCACTCTTCGGGATCTTCACGAGTGCGCTCGTGAGACTCGAGAGCGGATCGACGGAATCTTTCTCGGTACGATCCTTCATGTTCACATAGAGCTTGATCGTATCGAGGTCATGATGGTGAAGATGGAGGGAACGATATCGTATCGGGAGCATTGGCTCGATCGGGATGATACATTCATTGACCTCTATATCAGGATAGTGGGCATAGAGCTGGGATATGAGGAATGCCGAATAGGACTTCGGTGTCGAGAAATAGAACCGTATCTGTCCGTCTATGGTCAATATCTGGAATCGAAATGATGGTCGTTCCTTCGTTTTCCAGAATTCCCACCAGTGTGACATATGGGATATGCTGTGATGGAGGGTCGAGAGCATTTCTCTCGCAACGAAAACTCATTTCTCATTCGCACGGTCTACAGTCACTACATGAGTCATGTATGTATTGTTCGCTTTCATTGGGTGCATAGTAGCAGAAAAGGGTCAAAAATACAAGTGATTCTTCTTGACTCTGAGATCATTCCCAGTCTCAAAAGCACATCTATGGTGTTTCATTTGTGAGGCTAGTCATTCCTCCTTTTCATTTTTGTCATCCTTGCGAAGCGAGGATCTCTTTTTTTAGTATGGATTCATGTTATTTAGTCCAAACCATTTTGTACTTTTTATAGGATTATATCCATACTTTTGTAACCACCTGTACCCCCTTGAGGGGTGAAAGTATCAAAAGTTTCGGGGGGCAAAAAACTCGCTCCTCCTGGCTCCGCTCATCGATTTTTTGTTTTCTTCTTCACTCAAACAGTTTCGCCCCCCGAACCCCTATTTGAGTGCTTTCATCATTCAAAAAACAATATAAGATGAATTCTCGAAATCATCTTGTCCTTTTGTCCCCTTTCCCTATACTCTCATCATGTTCATCGACACCTTCACGACATCGACACTGACGATCACTGAAGATACGATTTTCTTCGACGATGGGATGCTCCCAGAACTGACGATCACAGTGCCTCAGGGACTGAAACTCCAGTACCTCATCGTACCATCGCAGTCAACCAATAATACCAGAGTTTTCCATATCGGGAATGATGCCACCTTTATAGGGGCAGGGGTATACTATCATACAGATATGGCTCAAAAACTGTCCGTTATCGTGAATGGACAGGATGTGAAGGCGACACTCTCGCTCCTCTCCCTTCTCAGGGATCATGCTCGGATCTCCGTCGATGGGATCGGTCGAGTCGAGAAGGGGTCTGAGAGGATACACCTCAGAGTCGATCAGACGAATATCCTCCTCGGGACGGATATCTCAGTACGTGGTCGTCCTGTCCTCGAGATCGAGACTGATAGTATCGAGTGAGGACACAGCAATCGTACCCACCGAATATCGGGTGAAGCACTCTACTATCTCCAGTCACATGGGATCGACGCCTCGACTGCTGAGGGGATGCTCCTCTCGGCTGAGATCATGCGGCATGTGGGGGTGATCGGAGAGAGAGGAGATGTGACAGGAGAGAAAATTAAGTCAGAAATTATAAGATAAATTACTTCATATGTTTTGACATTTATATAATTTATTATTATATTAAATAATATTTTTAAAGTATTTTATATGTTCTGCCTGGCAAGAGACCATTCCTTAATGAGAAATATGAATGAAACTATTTCTCATTCATTGCACTCTGGGGATTCTTTACCTAGCAATTGATGAATCCTCTCATGAACTACACGACATAGGAAAGATCTTATTATCATTCATCCACATAGTGAATTAGCTTGAGAAAAATCACTCGAATGAATGTTTGATAGTACAAATGGTGGTTCAATTCGTGTTCATAGTACTAATATGAACTATGCTTGGGAGGCTGAAATGATTGGATCTGATTCACCTACGGCACAATTTCTTCGAGCAATGATGAAGTGGACAAAAGAAAGAGTATCATCTGTACGCACTATTATTGGAGCTAGTTGGATCGATCCGGACGAATGTCATATTGAGGATGCATTTGACCTAGATGGAGTGTCTCTTTCTAAAGCTGAATTACGTCAAAGATTTAATGATGTGCTTCTTCTAATGCCAGGTCCAGTTACGATATTGAAACTCACTATCATAAACGGTCATGTAATATATAATAGTCAAGCCTTCAGATCACCTGGTAGTCTAGTTTGAAAAGATGATGGTATATTTCCTGAATTTTCTGATTGAAGGGATATAACACAGGAAGCACTTAGTGATAGTATAGCTAGACGAATCGAGGAATATAGAGCTAAACTGGATGAAACATTGCAAGTAAGGTAGAAGTAAATATCCACCCCCGAAGGGGGTGGCTTTAGCAAAAAGACCCTAGAAGGGTCTTGAAATGGGAGGTGGAGAGGAGAAAATAGAGATCTGAGAGAGTTTAGAAGTTCATATCCA
>JAYUQR010000052.1:0-13033 GCA_043756665.1 Candidatus Altimarinota bacterium
ATCGTCCTTAAACGAAAGATGAGCCAAGGCTCCAAGACACAAAAAGGAGCTGACATTTTCGGTGTGCTCGCAACTGTTCTCCTTTCTCTCAAAGCAAAACACCCAGATAACTTTTTTACGAAGTACCATGAACTGCGAACATCACTTGCTTAGGAGGGTCTAGTGAGCAGTTACCTATCAGTTAGTTGGCTTTTCGATATTTTTCTTTAAAAAACACTTTACTTTCGAATTGTTTTTACTACTATAGATTCAGTATTTTTTCGCTTTATGGATGCTTTTAGTCAATATGCTTTCGAGGACATTCTCCGTTATGGAATCGCTTTTGTTATCGTTGGAGCGGGTATCATATCGGTACTCTATAGTATCTGGTGAGGCCTCCTCCTAATCACTTCAGGGGGAAAAGAGGAGAAAGTAAAACCTGCAGTGAATCATATTCGACATGCCATTATCGGTATTATTGTCCTTATGTTGGTTCTCTTCGTATCTCCGATGATTGCTCGTATTCTTGGTTTCGAATATGCTGATTCTATACGACCTACGAGTATATTCGAAGCTATAAGAGAGGTTACTGGAAAGATTTTTGGATGATGATCAGGTTTCTCTGACCCATCTCTCTCTGATCCAGCCTGATCTTCTGTTTGAACTGATTTTACTGATTTATAATATATACTTACTATGTCTGTTTTCTTATTTTGAGTTGATAATGCCAGTGCTGCTGGACTTGCTGATGTTGGAAACAATTATTCTGCAGGAGAGATGATTACGACGGGAGTGGCTATAGTCGTATTTGTTGCTGTCCTTTGTGCTGTACTCTTTATTGTCTGGTGAGGAGTTATGCTCATCCTCTCTGGTGGAAAAGATGAAAAGGTAAAACCCGCAATCAACAGTATACGTTATTCGGTCATATGACTCATCGTCATCGTCATAGCACTTTTCATCGCACCAAAAATCGTCGAATTTATGGGACTCGGAGGGATTCAGGAGTATCTGGCACCGAATCGGATTTTTGCGAGTATGAAAGCTATTGCAGCGAATGTATTTTGAGGTTCATCCGTATCTCCCTTTACCCCTGGAACAAGCCCCAATCTTGAAGCTGATTTCACGAATCTCTAGAGTTTTTTCTCTCGAAATTCATTGCTTTCTCCCCACTTTTTTGTATACTGGTGGGGACTTTTTGAATTCAAAATTCTCAATTATTAATTCTCAATTAAACTTCAATAATTAACATTATGTCTATTACTCCAGAAAATATCGAATGAAATATTCCCGAAGAGATTCCTTGAGACATCGTTTCTCCTACGGTTCAAAGATGAATCATCTATGAGTGAGATTCGAGCCGAAATATCGTCGAAGAGATGGAAACCTGCTATCTCGACTACGCGATGAGCGTCATCGTCTCACGAGCTCTTCCTGATATTCGTGATGGACTGAAGCCAGTTCATAGACGAGTCCTCTATGCCATGTATGAGGGCTGAGTACGAGCCACGGGTAAGTATCGAAAGTCTGCACGTGTCGTCGGTGATGTTCTCGGTAAATACCATCCACATGGAGATAGTTCTGTCTATGACGCTATGGTACGTATGGCTCAGGATTTTTCTCTCAGGTATCCCCTCGTAGATGGTCAGGGAAACTTCGGCTCAATGGATGGGGATGGAGCTGCAGCCATGCGTTATACAGAAGTGAAAATGGATAAGCTCGGAGAGCTCATGCTTGCAGATATAGAAAAAAATACAGTTGACTGGAGACCCAATTATGATGCAAGTACAGAAGAGCCAACCGTTCTTCCGGCTCGTATTCCTAACCTCCTCCTGAATGGTGTTATGGGTATAGCCGTCGGTATGGCTACCAATATACCACCGCATAATCTTCGAGAAATTATTGATGCACTGACATTTATTCTCTGACATGAAGACCCTGATGCTATCAGAATCGAGGAACTTATGGATTTTATCCATGGACCTGATTTTCCTACAGGAGGGATCATCTATAATCGCAAAGAAATCCTCGAAGCCTATTCGCGTGGTCGGGGATCAATAGTGCTCCGTGGTCGTGTAAATATCGAAGAGGCAAAGAATGGGCGTGAGTCTATCGTCATCACAGAGGTTCCATACCAGCTCAATAAAAAAGAATTCGTCGAAAAAATCGCTGATCTCGTTATAGAAAAAATCATTGTCGGAGTTGCGGATATCCGAGATGAGTCGAATAAGGAATGAGTTCGTGTCGTCGTAGAACTCAAGCGCGACGCTTTCCCGAAAAAGATACTCAATCAACTCTATAAGCTTACTTCTCTCCAAACAAGCTTTTCATTTAACATGATTGCTCTGACGAATCGAGGACTCCAGCCCCGACTCTTCAATCTCAAAGAAATGCTCATCGAATTTATCGCGCATCGAGATGAGGTCGTCATTCGTCGTACTCGCTATGATCTCGCTGTCGCAGAGGCTCGTGCTCATATCCTCGAGTGACTGAAGATCGCCCTTGATAATATCGATGCCGTGATCCGTACAATCCGAGGTTCGAAGACGAAAGAAGAAGCTCACAGTGCATTGATGGAGAATTTTTCCCTCTCAGAGAAGCAGGCAACTGCGATTCTCGAGATGCAGCTTCAGCGCCTCGCAGGCCTCGAGCGAAAAAAAATCGAAGATGAACTCACAGAAAAAATTATTCTCATCACAGATCTGAAGGATATACTTGCTAATCCTGCGAGAGTGAAGAAGATTATCGGTGATGAGCTTCTCGAACTGAAAGAAAAATATGGTGATGCTCGAAGGACAGAGGTACATGCAGGAGCGATCGGAGAATTCAATCCGACAGATACTATCCCGAATGAAGAAGTCGTCGTCGCATTTTCGAAAAATGGATATATCAAGCGTGTGAAGTCCTCGAGCTTTCGTGCCCAGAGAAGATGAGGAAAGGGAATCACGACTGCCGTGAAGGATGAAGATGAGATCGCAAGTATCCTCTCGACGAAGAATCATAATATCCTCCTCTTCTTCACGAACACGGGTCGAGTATTTCGTCTTCCGACCTATGAGATCCCGGAGATGCAACGTACAGCAAAGGGTCAACCGATCGTCCAATTTCTCTCACTTGCTAAGGATGAAGGGATTTCAGCAATTCTCGATTTCACGAATACGATCGGGAAACACCTTTTCCTGATAAGTGCGATGTGAGTCGTGAAACGGATCGATATGAGTGAGATCGAGAATATTCGCACGAGTGGACTCATCGTCATGAAGCCCCATGATGGTGATATGCTTAGGTGGGTTCGAGTCACTGATGGAACGGATAATATCCTTATGGTATCTCGAGGAGGGAAGGCAATCCAGTTTCCTGAGACTGATGTGAGAGTTATGGGGCGTACAGCTGCTGGAGTCAGGGGGATGAAAGTAGCATCGACTGATTCTCTTATCGAGGGATGTGTTGCCGGAAAGGATGCGAAATATGTCTTTACCGTTTCTGAGAATGGTATGGGAAAAATATCACTCCTCGAGGATTATCGAGAACAAGGAAGGTGAGGTTCATGAGTCAAGGTGGGAGCTACGACAGAAAAGACAGGGCGTATCATCTGAGCCTATACACTGAATGAATCCCAGAAAAAAGAAGGAAGTGTTATCCTTATATCAAAAGATGGACAAACAGTGAGAGTTCCTTTGATGGATGTTAGAACAACAGGTCGCACGACTCAATGAGTGATTCTCGCGAAACTCAAAAATACTAAAGATGCATTTACGAGTGCTACTGTCGTCGATAAGTCAGAGTGAGATGAAGATGATGATATAGCTCTTCCAGTGACTGAATAATTACCATTATGTATATATTACGGATTTTCGCATTAATAGTATTCTCATCATTTATGAGTGATGGCTTTGCTGTTATTCTTTCGAAAGAGGCAACATACTATGCCGATAGTTTCGAATGATCGCATACATCGAATGGAGAAGTATTTTCTCAGGATGCTTTTACCGCAGCAATGTGTGATATCCCTCTCGGGAAAAATGTATATATCTCTTCTGGAGGTACGGGCGCTCTCGTGCGAGTGAATGATCGACCAAATTGCTCACGATACCCAAATATTATTGATCTCTCAAAGAAGTCCTTCTCACTCTTTGCGCCCCTCTCTACTGGACGGATCCAGTCCGTGGAAGTCGATACACTCGCTACACTCAACCCCTCTTATTTTAGAGATCTCTGAGTCGAGCTTTCTCCAGATACGCCTTCAGTATATTTTGCAGGGGATGGTACCGAGATTCGAGGGAGAGTGACTGATGGAAAGAGTACAGTACTCGTATTTCTCCAAAATCAAGTAACTAAAGAAGAATATTCTCGACTTTTTCCCGTGAATAGTGATGGGACTTTTTCACAGGGACTCACTCTTCCAAATCTTCCAGGAAAATACTCATTGGTGGTCGCGAGTGGGAATAGCTTTAAGACAGTTACATTCGCAACTATACGACTCGTATCTCCAGAAAAATTTCTCTCATCTATCCTCCCTTCACCGAGTATCAATCGTATCATTCCTCGAATCGAAAAGAAATGAAAATTCTCCAGCATCTCTCTCTGAGACAGATTTTATGGGAAACTCGAACTCAGACAAGATACAAAAAAATTTCAACTTTCATGAACAAGTTTCATCTTTGATAACTTTTCTTCTTTCAGGCCAGGAAAGGCTGATGTGAATATCACTGGATATACTATTGGCTCGGGATGATCTCTCGATCAGACATCATGATTGAGTGTTTTGTTCACGGGTACAGTTTTGCTCGATCGTGTCCATGAATCTACAGGAAAAAATCTCGTAAATGTCAGAACGAATAAACAATCAGTAGCTGTAAAATTTCGAGTTCCAAGTACTCCAAAAATCAGAGGGACATACTATCTAACATTCCCCAATGGAGATATACGGGAATTCGATTATAATTCAACCTTTGTCTCTGAGGAAGGATTCCTCATACCAGGAAAAATGATTACACTCGCACTTCCTATGCCCGATAATGGTACCTATATGCTCGAGGCAGTCCGATCTGACGGTATTGCGTATTTCAATTTTCCGATAAATAGAGGAGCAGTTTGGAATATAATACAGCCATATCCAACTCAGAACCCCGCCTTTATCCAGACAAATAGTATTACTGTAACAAATACAGTCGTCAATCATATCAATAAACTCCGTGCTGGACTCGGTCGGTGACTCCTCTCTATTGATCCTGACTATTCGAAACTAGCACAAGCAAAAGTCGATGACATGATCCGACGTAATTATCATGCACATCAGGATCCTGATGGCCTCTATATAGGATCCCTCGCTCAGAGAATCGGTCTCACTAACCTAAAAAGTTTTCGAGAAAATATCGCTTATGGACAATGAGAGGTAAATGACATTATTCTTCAGGATGGACTCGAAGAGTCTGGAAGTCATAGATTTGCTATGCTTATGCCAGAATATAGAAAAATCGGTGTTGGATATGCTAGAAAATGAGATAAAACCTATCTCGTTCATATTATCGGTGAATAATTTTGTCACTTTTTCTCGAGAGTATCGTCCTAGGAATTGATGATACTTTTTTCTTGCATGCATGAGAAAAAAGATATAATTTATCTACCCTAACTTTATACGTATGTACTCACGATTTATTATCAGTACTCTCCTCGTACTTGTCTCCACGTCTTCGGCCTATGCAAATCGTGTGGCATCCCCATCACCTGGAGGGCAACCCAAGATCTGTGCCCAGGTTATCCAGTATGCAGAGAATACTGCTACCCGTGAATGTCAGGCATTCTCTACTCCCTGTGATGTCCCGAATGGATGGACTCCAGTGAAAGAGTGTACACTCAACTCAGAGAAAAAAGTAGTAGAGCCAGTGTTTGAAGTGAAAAAATTCGAGTCTTGTTCCGAATTGAACGCTACCCTTACGAATATATTCGAACGGTATCAGGATCGGTACTGGTATCCATATGCCATGTATCGATGAGGTGTGGGTTTGGCTGAAAGTATGGCGCCTATGCCAATGACGGATATGCTCAAAAGTAAATCAGACCCTGCCGTCGTAACAAACAGTACAGTATCAGTATGAGGCGGATACGAACCATTTTCATCGACGAATATCCAGATCGCCGGCGTCGATGAATCAGATATCGTGAAAACCGATGGGATCAATATTTATAGTTATTCAGAAACAACTCACCAGATCCGCATAGTCCGTATGAGTGATATGAAGCTCCAAAAGATACTCACCCTTCCAGATTCACTTTCTTCGATCGAAATGTATCTCTCGAGCGGAAAACTTATCCTCGTCTGACATAAATATTCTTCGGTAAGCCCTTATTCTCTCTATCGTTACTATGCTCCAGAGTCTCGGACGATCGTCGCGATTTATGATGTTACCTCGCCCGAAAATCCGAAACTCGAACGTTATAATCAGGTCGATGGAGACTATCGAGATTCACGACTGATTGGTTCGACTCTCTACTTCCTTTCGACGAGCACCCTTAGGATCCCTCCGATGTACCTCTCGAAAAATACAGAGAACAATACAACAGAGTTCCAGAAAGTCGTCTCAGAAGTCGACAAAAATTTTGCCCTGAAGTATGTTGTTCCACAAATTCGTGAAGCACGCTCATCTGCCAGTACAGGACGCTATCTCCAGAGTATTCGATCTTCAGTCGCCTCATGTAGTGATATTACCTTCGTCCTTCCTGATGATGAGACATTGAAACATATTGATTTTTCTCCAGGATTTGTCGTCATCTCATCTATCGATATCCTCTCTCCGACGAGCAAAATGAAAAGTGAGCTCCTCTTCGGTGACGTGAGTCAGATCCATATGAGTCGGACGGCTCTCTATATAACATCGACCATATCACAGACGGTGGGTTCGAGTGATATGACTTCCAGTGATAAGAGTATGCTCCCATGGTATGGTCAGTATCAGTCATCGACACTCGTGCACCGATATGCTCTCGTGGATGGGTGAGTGAAATATACAACTACGACGAAAGTCCCAGGAAATCCCATGAATCAGTACTCCATGGATGAGGATGCAAGTGGTAACTTCCGTCTCGTGACTCAGCTCTATGCCTGGTCGAGTGGTGTGAGTGAGAATAGTACAACTCTCTCCGTGATCGATCCGAAAGGAAAGATAATTGGTACACTTTCTGGTATCGCTCCAGGTGAGAATTTCCAATCCTCTCGTTTCATCGGCGATCGACTCTACCTCGTCACCTTCGAGCAGATTGATCCTCTTTTTGTCATCGATCTCTCAGTTCCAACGGCACCGAAAATCCTCGGAGAATTGAAGATCCCGGGATACTCGACCTATCTCCACCCGTATGATGCTGATCGTCTCATCGGTATCGGGTATGATACGTTAGAAAATAAATGGTGAGGAGTACAAAATGCTGGACTCAAGATCGATCTCTATAATGTCCGCGATGTGAAGAATCCAAAACAGGAAGCGACATTTACCCTCGGTGACCAGGGATCGAGTTCTGAGGTCCTGACAAATCCTCGAGCATTTGTCTGGTACAAGGAAAAAAATCTCCTCCTCCTCCCCGCTCAGCTCAGCTACAGTGCGAATGATCCAGTCGATACCTATCGAGTCAAGTCGATCTACCAGGGGCTCATAGGTATATCGATTACCCCAGGGAATATAGTAGAGAAATTTCGAGTTACGCATATCGTCCCAAAATCTGATATCGAGAAAGAGTGGAGAACGAATTGTGATCCATATAAGGGATCAGGGAAACAGACCTGTCGAAAACTCCTCGATGGGAGTGAGTATTGTACGACGGAGAATACCTATGTCCCACCTTATTGCTTCGCTGATTCGACCGTCGAGAGCTACATTGCGAACCAGATCTGGAACTATCAGCCTGATTTTATTAACCGAGTACTCTATAGGGGAGAATCATTCTATACACTCTCCGAGTCGAGTACTCAGAAATGGAGTTTCTCAGATACAAAAAATAAGAGTGGTTCTATAGAATTTAGTGTAGATGGAAAGCCACTCTATACTCTCCCAACACCGAGGATTATGCGGTAGTAAGTCATCGCAGTCGTTCAAATTTCTTGACTTCAAGATGCGTTTCTATATCCTGTACCTATAAAAAGCGTTTGAGCGGTCAACACCCGCGATGCTCATGGAAGAAAGAATTTGTCATTCCTGCGAAGGCAGGAATCTAGATTCCGGGACTCTGCCCGGAATTACAAAAACAATTAGAACCATGCGGAGTCGAAATACTTCGTCATCAAAAATACATTAAGTATCAGCCTCGGTGGCACCTTTCTCTAAAAGAACCGAAGCACATGAATTATTTCGTGTGTTTTTTTATCTTCATGTTTCAACTTGTCTACCCGAACATCTCGCACAAACAACAATGGGAAGAAGTCATGTCAGAGTGGAACGAGAAAGAATACCGAAAAAATCCATGATCCTTTTTTCATTGAGAAACTTTTGAGGAATTTTTAAAAATCATAGAGTTATACCAGTGCGGTTCTGTCGATAGAGTACCAACAATTTTATTTTTCCTCATCGATGAATCTCAAAAAATTCTCGGTGCAATCGAGCTACGCCATCATATCGATCATCCAGATCTGAGAGAAGTTGGTGGACATATTGGCTACGGTATACGACCGAGCCAAAGGAGAAAGTGATATGCAAAAGAGATGCTTCGACTCGCCCTCATTGAAGCACGAAAACTTTGACTCGATACAATTCTTATCACTTGCAGTGACGATAATGTAGGGTCGTATAAGACAATCGAGGCAAATGGATGAGTATTCGAAAGATTCGCTGAGAAAGATGGAGTAAAAAAGCGAAGATACTGGATCGACCTCTATAAAGACGAAAAAGAAATTTTAGCTCAACTCGAACTCGAACTTCTTACACACGAAGCTCGACACGATCCTGCTCGTATCGATGCACTTCTCGCGGATGATTTCTTCGAATGTGGAAAGTATGGTGATAGATTCGGGAAGTGAGAATGTCTCGCATCTCTCCCGAAGGAGTCAGATGAGAAGCAGTTCCAGACTCGTGATATGATGATTCATATGCTCTCTGAGGGTATTGGACAAGTTCGATATCTCTGCACTATAGAGAATCTGTGAGAGTCTCCGACGACTTCGTTTCGAAGCTCACTCTGGAGGAAAAATGAAAATGGATGGCAGATGTTTTATCACCAAGGGACACTAATTCAAGAATAATATGGAATATACACTCACACACATCAGTGATCTCGATAGAGTACTTATTTTCGACGAGATGCATGGTACAAAACTGGATAGAAAAAATGAAATTATACGAGCGATACAAGATAATTCATGTTATCGTATCTCAGATGCAAATAAGGATATTGGATATTGAATTTTCAGAAAATACTGATTTCTCTCCGAAGGATTTATAGAGCTCCTAGTTGTACATTCAGGCTATCGAGGTAGATGATATGGAGAATCATTCATGAGGTATTGCGAAGAGCAAAGTGAGACAAAGCGAATCCATACTTCCACGAACGATTCCAATCTCCCCATGCAGAATCTCCTCAAAAAACTCAGATATAATGAGTGATGAAGGATTATGAGTTTTGACCCAGATGATCCAGAAATATTTTACTATAAGAAAATAGAATAACTGGATTGTCTCATTCCTCACAATGACAAAAATAAATACCACAGGAGAAATAAAAAGGGCTCCTAAAGCACCAGCACTTTTCGAATCCCTTTTCGTATGAATGTATACAGAGTATATCACTTCGAGTGATAAAGTCAAAAAAATTTATCTTCTTGTTTTAAAATCCATGAATCAAATCATATACATCCTCACAAATGAGGCGATGCCAGGGTATGTGAAAATCTGAAAAACGACAACGAGCCTCGAACAACGCATTCGTGAATTAAGTTCTTCGACCAGTATCCCTCTCCCTTTCACTTGTTTCTATGCTTGCATCGTGGTTGACTGTGACTTTGTAGAAAAGCAACTCCACAATGCATTTTGAGATAACCGTATAAATCCAAGAAGAGAGTTTTTCCAGATTGATCCCGAAAGAGTCGTTGCAGCCCTCAAGCTTGCCACAATCCAAGAAATCACTATTTGAAAAGATATTGTTGACTCTAAAGAAGATCAAATAGCGCTTGATAGCATTCGTGACAAGCTATCAGTGTTTAATTTTGAAATGGTAAAAATTCCTATTGGGTCAGAGCTTGAGTTTTCGAGAGATCAGAATTTTAGAGCAAGAGTGGTGAGTAATCGATGGATCGAATTTGAGTGAGTCGAAACAAGTCTTTCTGAAGCAGCACGAAAAATCCTTGGATATTCTCGAAAGCCACAAGGAACACAATATTGGATGTATGAATGAGAAACACTCTCTGAAAGAAGAGAACGATTTGAAAAAATCGAATAACTGGATTACTTCGTTCCTCGCAATGACAAAAATCTCAAATACTAAATTCTAACCCACTACTATTTATGCACCGCACACACACCGCTCTCGAGCTTTTCGATGAGTGGAACACAGAAAAACAAATACTTCATAATGTACCTCTTTCGGAAGAGATTTTTATTAATCCGAGAGATGTATGGTATATTAAAATGTGAATGAATATAGGTAATGAGCAGAATGGAAAAGGTGAATTCTTGAGACCAGCACTCGTAATCCGAAGAATTTGAAATATGTACTTTTGAAAAATTGAACCAGATGAGTTTTATAGAATAAAAAAATCCCTCAAGAAAATATATTTCTGAGGGGGATAATTTTTTCTCCCGCCGAAGCGGGCGGGCCTACACCGAGATTTCTCCCGCTAGGCGATTTGTACAAGCAGTATATCATTTTCATTCTGAAAGTCAAAAAATTACCCATTTATAATTCCTAATTTCCCATTTATGCACCGCACACACACCGCTGGCGAGCTTACCGCAAAAAACATTGACGAAACTGTTACCCTCGCAGGATGGGTTGCGAATCGTCGCGATCATGGAGGACTCATCTTTATCGACCTCCGAGATCGATATGGGATTACTCAGACCGTCTACGATCCGACAGAGAACGCAGAGGCCCATAAAATCGCTGATATATTTCGTTCCGAGTATGTCGTGAAGCTTGTCGGGAAAGTTCGCAGGAGACCAGAAGGTCAGGAAAATGAGAGACTCTCGACGGGAGAGATCGAGGTGATTATCTCTCATGCAGAAGTGATCTCGAAATCAGAAGTTCCCCCATTTGAGATCAATGAACACACCGGAGCCTCTGAAGATATCCGTCTCAGGTATCGCTACCTCGATCTCAGACGTAAGAGTATCTTCGATAAGATTGCCTTTCGTGCCGAAATGAACCAGTTCACCCGTGACTGGTTTACTGACCATGGGTTCCTCGAAGTCCAGACTCCGATATTTACTGTATCGTCTCCAGAAGGGGCTCGTGACTACCTCATCCCATCCAGGCTTCACCCCGGGAAGTTCTATGCGCTTCCTCAGGCACCTCAGCAGTATAAGCAACTCCTCATGGTCGGGGGAGTCGATAAGTACTTCCAGATTGCCCCGTGTTTTCGAGATGAGGATCCACGTGCCGATCGTCACTCCTGTGAGTTCTACCAGATCGACTGCGAGATGAGCTTCGTCGAGCAGGATGACGTATTCGCCGTTGCTGAGCCGTTCGCGAAAAACCTCATCGAATCCATCACAGAAAAAAGGATCACCTCACCCCTCACCCCTCTCCTGAAAGAGAGGGGAATAATACCCGCAGAAACTTCAGATACAGACTTTGCTCGACTTACACACAAACAATCTATAGATATCTTTGGTTCTGATAAACCAGATATTCGCTTCGATATGCACTTCGAAGACTTCACACAAAGTTTCGCAACAAGTGGATTTTCCCTATTTTCTCGTGCGGTCGCAGAAGGTGGAGTCGTGAAAGCGATGAAACTCGAAGGGAAAGCTCTCTCAAGAAGTGAGATTGATTCACTTACCGAAGTCGCGAAGTCTCATGGCGCATGAGGACTTGCCTATATCATCTATGAGGCGGATGGTCCGAAATCTCCGATTCTGAAATTCTTCACGGGAGATGAGCTCGCAACCCTGGAGGCGAAGCTCGCGCCAAAAGTCGGAGATATGATATTTTTCTGAGCGGGTGAATACAAGATCGTCTGCAAGGTCCTCGGACAAGTGCGTCTCGCCTGCCGTGACCGATTCGCTCTCGTGTCGAAGGATGATATCGCCTTCTGCTGGGTGACAGACTTTCCGATGTATGAGCAAAAAGACGATGGAAAGTATGACTTCGAACACAATCCATTCTCGATGCCACACGGAGGGATCACCGCATTCGACGGGAATCCAGATCCACTCTCGATCTATGGGTGTCAGTATGACCTCGCCTGCAATGGCTACGAGATCCTCTCAGGAAGCATCCGCAATCACTCAGCTGAGGCACTCGTGAAGGCGTTCAATATCGTGGGCAAGGGAGAACAGGAAGTGAAGGACAAGTTCGGGGCTATGTATACCGCATTCCAATACGGTGTCCCTCCTCATGGAGGATTCGCCTTCGGATTCGACCGCTTCCTCATGATCCTCCGCGATGAGGACAATATCCGTGAGATCTACGCCTTCCCGAAAAGTGGCAAGGCTGAAGATGCTATGATGAATGCTCCTGCAGAAGTCGACGAGATCCAGCTTCGAGAGTTACATATTAAAGTGAGGGAGACAAGTAAGTAGTTTTATCATTAAAAGTTAAAATATGTTCCCCATAAGATATTACTACATGAGATTTTCATTTATAGGTATTCTCCAAGCAGGATTTGTCTGATGGTTAGTCTATTTCGTCTATAAAAATAATATCGTGTCAATTTTTATCCCATTCTTTTTTTCTGGATGACAAGGATTATTTGCAGGAATAGCTGTATTTGTCACTCTAGTTGTTATTTTACAAATATTTATAAACTGGATTTATCGATTATTTCCACCCATTGGGTCTAAAACCCCGTGACTTCAGTCCGATTGTAACTATACTGTCAAGTAGTGTAGATAAAATCTTTCTGAAATCAATATGA
>JAYUQR010000053.1:0-13020 GCA_043756665.1 Candidatus Altimarinota bacterium
AAAAGAGAGAAATTCTCCGTAAGAAATGAGAATTCGATCTCTATTACAAGGGGGTCAAGTGAATAGGCAAAAATATAGGAAGCAAAAATATCACTGGAAAATATATCACTGACAGTGAAGATGTGGAAAATGGATATTACTCTCATTTTGTAAAAAATGGAAAGAATCTTCTCTTTGTCTGACATCCAAATGGTCTTACGGATGCCTATAATAGCGTCCTATGTTCAGCAGGATCATGATACTATGGTGCGGTTGCTGTCGGAGGAGACTCGACTGAGATATATAACTGCGTCTCAGTCATGCGTTCCCATGAGTGTTATTATTCGTATTTTCTCGAGCATTGTTCTCATTGTTTCGGATGTATCGGGCTCAAAAATACTGAATATGCTCTCTTTAATACGGTCTATGAAAAAGATGAATGGTTTCGATTAGTGTGACTTATTTGTGCGGATATGGAAAGATCTGGCCTCCTTGGGGATTTCTTTCCAGCGACATGTTGTCCATTTTTCTATGAGGATACTCTGGCTGCACTTATGGATAACCGACTAATATCAGATCTCACAAAAGATCACTGATATCTCACTCGATCTATAAAACAATCCTGATATCCTGAATCGATACAACCTATAGAATACAGTGAGCTCTGAAACTATGAAGGATATCGTGACAAGTCATGGTATATAGAAGAAGATATTCTTCAAAAGATTATCAGGGATGATGAAGGAAATCTCTACACTATACAGCCACTCGAAAGAGATTTCCTTATCCGACATGCATTCCCCCTTCCTCGTAGATACTTCATGAGGAGAATCAGGGACAATTTTACATAAATTTAGATATATTCTTATTCTCTATTATGCACTGGAACACACCTCTTATCTCATCTTTTGGCTGGTCGGGTGAGATCTCGAATCGCGAAGCGAAGGAAAAAGTCGCACGGATCATCGCAGAAAAAGTATCAGATGGTGATGTGATATGAGCGGGATCAGGATCGACGGCATACCTCGCACTCATCGCTATTGCTGAGAAGATGCGGGAAAAAAATCTCACTCTCCGAATCATACCCACCTCTCGGGAGATCGCACTGACATGTACCCGGCTCGGTATCCCGACAACTTCTCTCATCTCTGAGAAACCTGATTGGTACTTCGATGGAGCGGATGAGGTAGATACCATGAACAATCTTATCAAGGGTCGCTGAGGTGCTCTATACCAAGAGAAGCTCATCATGCGATCGAGCTCGAAGAACTATATCCTCGTCGATGCATCGAAGTATGTGACAGGGCTCTGAGAAAAATTCCCTATCCCCGTAGAAGTATTTCCAGATGCACTCTATCTTGTCGAGCATGATCTCCATCTCCTCGGTGCCCATGAGATCACACTCAGACTCGCGAAAGGGAAAGATGGTCCTATTATCACGGAAAGTGGAGGATTCATCCTCGATACACGCTTCACTCAGATCATCCCGACACTCGAACGAGATATAAAATCAATTACCGGAGTCATCGAGAGTGGACTCTTTCAGGGATATGCTGTAGAGGTTATTATGGGATAGTTCCTTTTCTACTCACTATTATGCGAGCCTCTATTACTTCTTGCATCTGAAGAGGATACACATAGAATATTAGAGCTTTATCCATTAACTATTTTTTCTATGATGAATGCTGTCGGAAAGTGTTGCTCCGTCCACGGTATCGCGTATGTCTTAGTATTGGTCGGGGCGGTGAATTGGGGACTCGTGGGTGTCGGTGGCTTTGTCGGGAAGAATCTCAACCTCGTCAATCTCCTTCTCGGGACTTGGCCGATGGTTGAATGGGTCGTCTATATCCTCGTCGGACTCTCGGCTCTCGCGATGCTCTCCCAGGGGTCATGTAGTCGCTGTCAGAAATAGACTGCGATACCCAGAGAATCTGTCCTATACGGGCAGATTTTTTTATGTACCTCGACTCTGGAGAATTTGCTCTGTATTCATGACCGTCCCGAGTTTCGCGATGGCGATGAGGGCAGCATCATGATGCTCTTGACTGATAGTGGCACAGGCATCAGCGATGACCGTCACTCGGAAATCTCGATCATGACCATCACGAGTGATACTCGAGACCGCGAGATCGGTCGCTACTCAGGCAACGATGATCGTATCGATCCCCTGATTTCTGAGGTATTCCTCGAGGTCTGTCTGATAAAATGGACTCACGCGAATCTTCGTGAGAGTCATATCATCCTCTCTATGATCGAGTTCTGAGAGGAACGCTGTCGACCATGTATCCTCTCGTAGTATCCCAGCACTTGGGGCCCCAGAAAACCTCGGAGATACCTGAGAACAGTTATCATAGTTCTCATGGAACCCGAGACGTATCCAGATAATCTCCTCTCCCTGCTCACGGAAATATCGGATGAGTTTCTGGACGTTTTCGACCGTATGATGTTCATGACAAAACTTCCCCATTCCCTGTGGAGTGATCTTCCCATCTGGATGGAGAAATTCATTGATGAAGTCGATGAGGATAAGTGCACGAGACATGTGGAGGAGATTATTTTACGATATAGAAGTCCTCTATTCCACGAGCCCACCTTCGGCATATTTTTTCATCACAGAGTTTAGAAGGGTTTGGTACATTTTTTCTTTATCCTAGCTAGATTCTAATCCAAATTGCATACATCAAGTAAGTCTCTTAGAATATCTCTTTAGGAGTACGGTAATTATGGCGTTTTTTTGGTCTTGAGTTTAGCAGTATTTGGATTTTATCCAAATATTTTTGTAGAACCTTTTTATGTACTTTTTTTGGAATAAACTTGCGAGAAAATAAAATAAGTAGACTGAAGGTTTTTTTTGTGGTGAAAATCTGAGTAAAAATGGCCTAGATTTCTATGATATCGAACTTTTTATTTTCGATATCACTGAGATGGCGGAGTATCTCTCTACTCAGCATGGGAGCAGATTCTTTGGTGATATTGTATCCATCTTTTGATTCTTTTTTCGCGATAAAGAATGGGATCATCTGTCCTCTATATTCATGAAACCAGAGACATATGCGGACTTTTTTCGAGAAAAAGTATCACTTGAGCACTTTTCCATCGGCGAAAGTATAGAGCTCGATGAAGTTTTTGAGTCCACTTTGGTATTTTTTCGATTCTTTCTCGATCATAGAAAGATCGATCCGATTTTCTCGAGATTTTTTCGGAATGTTTCTGTGATTATGAGCTTCATAAAGCGGTATCGAGAGCGGATGAGAGGCGTGTGAGTGAGTGACGGACATTCTCATCTTCGAAGAGCCTATCGAACTCTAGTTCTCGGAGTCATACACTCATATTACCATCATTGTATGATCGGATAAACTGTCTGATGACGACACTCGGATTCAGTCCATCTCGGTGTGTCTGATCGCGAAATGTCTCATAGAGATTCCTCTCTGCTCTGATGGCGAAAGAGATTGTATCTGTTTTTTTCTTTTGGATAGATACTGAGGGCATAAAGTTGTATTACAGTGTAATACAAAAAAGTATAATCAGTCTCATAAAAAATGCAAGGGAAGAAAAACCCACCTTGCTCTGTCATTCCCACCTCCGCTCTGGACACGTTCTGAACTTGATTCAGGATCCAGAATAGAAGATGCTGAAATATATTCACCATGACTATGGGCAATGTTATCTCGCAACTCATCGAAAAGAAAAATCCACCCGAGGGAGTGTGGATGAATTATTTGCAATTTGCCACCATCAAAATACAATCTTTTCGCTCCTGCTTTCACAGGAGCAGGAGTTTTTAATTCTTAACCCCATATCTTATGGGCAAACTCCTCAGGTATATCTGTATCTTCATGGGATATCAGATAGTCACTCATAAGGTGACAGGTCGATATAGACGGAAACTTCTCCGTCAGTATCGATAACAGAAAAATCCCCGTTCACAGCGGGGATTTTTTTATAGGAGCTTTTAATTCTCCTCCTCAGGTATTCCTCTTGCGAGGTTGGATTTATTATAGGCTATTTTCCGAGAAATCAAAACTATTTCATCATTTCTGCATGTGAGACAAATTCTTTCGAAAAGAAAAATTCACTCTGCCCGTCATCGCGAGGAGTGTGGCGACCTGGCGATCCAGGAAATAAAAAGGAATCCTCATATTTGCTGGATTGCTTCACAGGCTCGCAATGACGAAAACCAATCGCGAAAAGAAAAATCCACCCGAGGGAGGATAAGTCCCGCCTTTTTTATTTATAATCCAAATGAGTCAAGAACTCGAACCAATATAAAGCTCAATATCAGAAAAATAAGTACTGATAAAACCCTTATGATTATTCTTAAGTACTTACTTCTTACTCTATTATTTATTAAAGGATAAGTATAGTAAGATATAAAGAGTGCCTGTCAGATCAAAAGCATAGGTTTTTCCATTACTGATTCCCATTTAAATAAAGGTATAAGTAATATTAATAGTGTTCAGGAAATAACTTCTCCATATCAAAAGCTTTTTCATGATTTTCTTCTAAGGCTAATAGATCTATATCATATCGCTGCTAATATAAGTCATATTCCTGAGAAGATTGCTTGTCTATTTTCAATACTCCCAGCTCAAGATATGAAAATTAAAATTCAAAGAACTAAAGTCCAATAAAATACCTTTCTTGTATTATCTACCGTTAGTAGATTCTTGTCAGAACTAGATTCCATAATCCACTCACCGCAATGTTTGCATTTTTTTGCTGTTTCTTGAATTTCTTCAGAGCAGAATGGACATTTTTTCATAATAAAAAAGAAAGAATAAATTGATTATATCTATTCTTTCTTTTTGTCTAGCTTTTAACTAAGTTGAACCTCAATATCTATTTGATCAACGCAAGAAGTTCTTTGTTTTCACTGTGTTTCGATGGTGTACCAATCTCACTTTACTAGCTCTATATTTTCTAGTTTAGCCAAAGGTAAGCATCTCCATCTACTTTTTAGAGGAGTTATTATTCATTCTGAGGCACTTGTTCATCAGAATTGACAGAATAACGCCTGCTCTTCGGTTCATTTTAATCCTAGGACATGAGGACACATTTCTCTATTGTATCATTCATATACTGCATGAACTTGAAGTTGTTTCTCTATCGCTTCTTTGATCTTACTGTATATTATTGTAGACATATTGTAAAGGGGTTAATAAAAATTAATGTTGATTTTTGTCTATTAAACCTTATCATCCTTCAGCGTATTTTTCTGAATTTTTTTCGGGAGAAACTTCGACTTCCAATCTAGTTGCGTAGATTGGATTTTTTATTTGCTATAAAGAAGTAGTAACATATTAAGTATCTTAAAGAATAAATCCCCAACCTTGTATTAGAAGATTAGGGATTGTATTTTAACTTTCACTTATGTCTTCTAATTTCACTTAATTTCGTTTAGCCTGGATTGCTTCGTGCCTCGCAATGACGATGCGTCTATCCTGAACAACTCACACAATTCTCTTTACTGACCTCACTCGAGGATATATGGATTATTGTAGTTTTCATAGTGACGGATTATGTAGGAGCCGAGTAAATTGTCGCCCAGCCTCTGTATAGAGGATTTCGGCTCGTTTATCTATTTTGATCATTCACTGGGAGATGAGCATAGCATTGATACTTTCGAGATTTGCCATGACGACGAGTTGTTCGATACTGCCATTATCTCTCTGATTTCACTCAGTTTTTGGATTTTTCTCTTTCCATTCTTTTGCTGTCTCTCCATATACTATCTGATTGAGCATATCTGCTTCTGTTGCATATTTCCATGATCGTATCGTGAGTGGATCTATGAGATGTTCGCTGATGGCGTCAGTATGGATCTTGTAGTTTACTTTTGCGAGGATGCGTTTTGTATCCCACCCCGTTTCGAGTCTTCTTGTCTCTTCTGATTTGAGTCGTTCGAATTCTTTGATAATATAGAGTTTGAACTCTGGCGATATCCACATGCCAAATTCAAATGCAATATCCTTGTGTGCATAGGTTCCACCATATCGCCCAGTTGTGGCTCGGAGTCAGATGGCTCATGTTTTCTCTTTCCATTCTTTGACACTGAGCTTGTAGCTATTGAGTCCTACTTGGCTTTTAATTATGGCAAATTCGCCAGAATTAAAATCTGGATTATTCAGTGATTCCCATATCCCGAGAAACTCTACGGTATTACGATTCCTGAGCCAATCAGAGATAAAAAAGTCGCCATCTTTGGCTCGGATCATATCAGTCAATGAGATATAATCATCATCTATATTGAAATGGATAATGTGTCATTGTACGAGGAGTTGAGTATTTTTGGTCATACGCTCAATGGTGAAGAAAATAGTTTACCCACTACAACTTACACAATTTTCTTTACTCACCTCACTCGAGAGTGAACGGACATAGTAGACGGTCTTGATCCCTTGTCTCCATGACTTCAGATAGTATCCATAGAGCTCTTTCGGAGAGACACGGGCTGGGTCGATCATCCACTCGAAGCTGATCGACTGATCGATCCACTTGTAGATGACAGAGATCATATCGATGACATCATTCATATCCATGGTGACGTATTCCTTGTAGAACCAGAAATTCTCGGCAGAGAGTTTTGGGGCTATTCGGATAGTAGGCGAGGCGAGATTGGTCTCGACGAAGTACTTTTTGTAGATCGGGAGGAGGGCCGCTGTTGTTCCGACGATCCCTGCGGTGGAGGTATTCGGTGCTGGTGCTGAGTGATAGCCGAATCGAGTTCCTACTTTCTTCATCTCGTCGAGGAGTGCCTTCCAGTTCAGGTGTGCATTCATCGTCTCCGCGGTGAGTGTTTTCGCATCTTTCCCGAGGATAATCCCCTTCGAGTGCTCCGATCCTGGGAAGAGTGGATAGGCTCCGCGCTCCTTCGCGATAGCGACTGAGGCTCGGTAGGTGTAGTAGGTGAAGAGTTCGAAGAGTGAGTCGACATGGGCACGAGCTTCTGCTGAATCGTACGCCATCGAGTGGGTCGCGAGGTGTTCCGCGAGTCCGAGGTAGCCGATACCGATCGATCGGTATTTTAGTGCAGTCATCTCAGCGGCCTTGATCGGGAATTTCGTGATCGTGATCACATTATCGAGGAGACGACAGATGACGTCCATACACTCGGCGATCGTCTTCTCATCGTGGACCTTCGCGATATTCACGGATGCGAGATTACATGTGACGGTCTCTCCTGGCTCATAACGGATGACGATTTTGCCATCCTCGATGACTTCCTCGACGAATTTCGCAGGGGAAGAGTTCTGACAGATCTCTGTACAGAGCTGAGTGGAGTAGATCTTTCCTGAGTGCTTATTCGGATTCGTACGATTGACGGTATCACGGTAGAAGACGTAGGGCATACCCGTTTCGACGGTGGTCTTGAGAAATGCCTTGAAGAGATCTTTTGCCTTGATCGTCTTCTTCATATCGAGGGTATCATCCTGCTCGAGGATGGCATAGAATTCCTCGAATTCTTCATTGAAACAGTCTTCGAGACACTTTCCATATTTTTTCTGGATCTGGTACGGATCGAAGAGAGACCACTCGCCATCAGTATCGACTCGCTGCATGAAGAGATCGGGCATGGAGACGGCTGGGAATATATCGAATGCCTTGGCTCTGATATCACCACTCTCTGTCTGGAGCTCGAGAAAGTCATAGATATCGCGATGCCAGACATCGAGGGTAACCGAGACAGCACCGAGTCGAGCTCCGAGCTGATTGACCGCGACTGCGGTATCGTTGATGACCTTGACCCATGGATTGACTCCCCCTGCAGCGCCCTTGATCCCACGGATCTCAGCACCCTGTGCACGGATATGTCCGAGGTATACTCCGACTCATCCTCCGTATTTCGATATCTGAGCAATATCTTCGATGCCATGATAGATGGAACGGAGATCGTCACCGATATTGAGCTTGAAACAGCTCGTGAGCTGGTGCCAATTGGTACGAGCATTGATGAGGGTCGGAGTCGGGAGAGAGATATGCTGGTTCGAACACTGTTCGTAGATCTGGAGGGCAAATGCGAGACGATCAGCATCTTTTTCTGGAATCGCGAGAAAGAGTGCGACGCTCATATACATCTCCTGAGGGAGTTCGTGGACGACTTTGTTCGGATTCAGGAGGTAGCGTTTCGCGAGGGAGAGGACGGTCGTGTACCCATAGGTCATATCGGTCTTCTTTCCCTTCTTAGAGAGGACTTCCCCTGCCTTCAGGATATCGGCCTCACTATAGTACTGCATGAAGTCCTTCGAATAGAGCCCCTTCTCGATATAGTCGAGAAAGAACTTTAGATAGGCATTGCCTGAGTAGATCTCCTTCTGCGAGATCCCTCGATTCTTCCCGGCTTTTTTATAGAGATCGAAGAGAGCAAGTCGTCCCGCGACATGTTCCCAAGCGATATTTTCGACGGTCACGAGGTCGATACAGGTCTTCACGAGAAGTTTCGCAATATCGGAGGTTTTCATGTCCTCGACGATATTTTTCTTGAATGCTTCCATCAGTTCATCGAAGCTGCACTTTTCTGTATAGTCCCGCGCTGCCATATCGAACATCTTCTCGAGTTTATCGAAGTCGAAGTCCTCCTTGGTTCCATTTGACTTCGTCACTTTGAATCCATTTTTCTCGAACTTCTTCACGAGCTTCACATGCGCCTCGACTCGTTCCTCCTGACGAGATGCACGGTAGATAATATACTCTTTCGCGACTTCAAACTTATTGAACTTCATGAGGTTACGTTCCACGATATCGCCGATATCCTCGACTGACGGGATACGGTTGATAAAGATCTCCCCATAGACGTGCTCCGTATCCTTGATGATAAAGTCCGTTACCGCAGGGATAAATGATCTGTCAGGCTCACCACAGGAAACACAAGCAGCTTCGATCGCCTGTTCGATACGTGTACGGTCGAAATCGACGATTTCGTCATTTCTTTTGCGGATCTTCGTGAGGGACATAGAATAGTAGTTAAAAGTGAATAATGAAAAATGAATAATAGGAAAGTAGAAAAGATAGAATGCACTGTCATTCCTGCAGATGCAGGAATCTAGATTCTGGGATTACCATGGAATGACAATTATGAAGACTATTTTCTTCGAAGAAAATAAAAAATCGACCGCAGTATTTGTATTTGATAACAGAGTAAAACTCTATACACTATTGGCCGATATAGGAACCAGATTCGGGATGTGATGATAGGAGAGAAATACGCATAGAGACACTAGATATTGTGTCCATGAATGTACTCTTTCCACCACATCTTGTCAAAAGATTTTTCGAAATTGTTCACCTTTTGTATTCAGGATCCACTTCCCTTCCCTATTTGACGATAATCGAACTTATGTCATTTCCACC
Organism: Candidatus Altimarinota bacterium; assembly: GCA_043756665.1. Classification (GTDB taxonomy): domain Bacteria; phylum Patescibacteriota; class Gracilibacteria; order BD1-5; family UBA2023; genus STC-74. The sequence goes on from JAYUQR010000053.1 coordinate 9,331, forward strand.
TGCGGAGCATCAGAGAGCCAAAACCGATAGAGAAATACCCTCTCCTTCATGATCAGAAAAGACAGTTGACCATGTGATGTGTTTCGGTACATTCGATATATTCCATCCAGGGCACTCCTACTACCTCTCAGAGGCTCAGAAATATGCGAAAAAAATGACCGTCATCATCGCACGAGACCATCGAGTATTCTCTGGAAAATGACGAGATCCAGTGCATCTCGAGTGAGAGCGATTTACCTCCGTGAAAGAGGCATTTCCTAGCGCGAATGTGATCCTCGGTGATGAGCGTGATATATTCGCTCCCATTCGAGAGCTCCATCCTGATCTCCTTGCCTTCGGATACGATCAGCGAGTTCCCATAGAGAAGCTCAGAGAGCTCTTCCCTACTCTCGAGATCGTCCGTATAGGAGGCTATGAGATAGAGAAGTGGAAGAGTAGCCTGCTTCGCAGGAATGAATAATGAATAATGAAAAATGAATAATCGGGAACCAATATTTTGAATCATGAACTTTTTCTTCGTCTATCTCCTCATCCTCAATCTCCTCGCCTACTCTCTCATGTGGGTCGATAAACTGAAGTCGATCTATCAGTGGTGGCGGATATCTGAGCGGACGCTCTGGATCCTCGCCTGTCTCTGAGGCGTGTATGGTATCTGGCTCGGTATGCAGATGCCTCTCTATCACAAGGCAGGAAAAAAGGTATTCCGTGTGGGAATACCGATTATAGGACTGGTGTGGGTCATGGTGATCGTGTTATCGATTACCACCAAATAACTTATTCCATCCACGAGATACAATATTTCATGCAGATTGAATAGTGTTCTTGACCCATGAAGTGGGAGGTTGTGGAGTTGATTGAGGCTGTTTATTAGGTTGAGGAATTGATGGTGATTTTGGAAGGGATGGTTGAGGTCTTAAAAGAATTGGTGGCTCTAATGCTATTGGCATAGTAGTAGGTATGTTTTGATCAGGTTTTTTTGCAGGTATTATTGCTTGAGTTTGTTTTATAACTTCGGGTTCTTTTGAATTTTCTCCAGATGAAAAAAGTGATGTCACTCTTCACCAGATAGATCCTCTAGTTTTTGCTACTTTTTCTCTTATCATTCAGGAATGTATCGAATCGATTATATACTGATTCTGAAATAATTTCAGAACCCCGTCTACATATACTCACTTAAACATACTTTTAGTATTTCAAATTCTAGCAGCATGTATATCAATAACATAAATATCTGTTGTCATTCATCCTGTTGATTTGCTCTTTCTCTGAATTGTTACTCGCTTATAGTCTTTTTCAAACCGAAAAGTACCATCTTTGAATTTCTTATCGTATGGAGGAAGGTCGATCATCCGAAGTTCATCTTCTTTTCCAGCATTTAGTACGACAGGATTTTCTGGAGTAAGATACCCGAGGTGATATCAAAGATTTTCTTTCTCAGGAATTTGTCGTATCTCTATGGAATCGATAGTGACATGGAGTCCCGCCACCGGTCTTCTTACTCAGTTTGGTCATGTTTTTTGTATTTCACGTATCTCCCCATCTGTATCATATTCTCATAAGAGTACGTAATTAATTGCGAATTTTCACTCTATACCTGTTATTTCAGGCATCCCAACTCTTGCATGATTAAGATTGACGGCATATGTAGATATTGATTTACTATTGATATTCTGGAATCGGATCTTCATACAGTTTGGTCTGCCAGTCTCCTTGAAATCAAGAACTCGTAAACTCCCTATGCTTGTTTGGAGTATTATTTCAGTATCTTGATATGAGTAACTTTCTAGGCAGTCTCGTAGATAGATGGGCTTTTCTACAGGAGCAGAAGCAGGAGCAGGAGCAGGAGGAGCTTCCGGAGTTATTTCAGAAGTATTAGGTTTTGAAACTAGTGCATGTCCGCTAGTGCCCATTCCTTGAAGAAGGGAATCACTTGCCCAGTCATTGAAGATTTCTTGTCCAGTCTTAGCAATAGGATGAGTTACTTCCCTGACTCATTCTGTTGGTGGTAGTCCTCTATATGCAACATTATTCTGTGGCTCATTATTCAGTGTACTTCTCAGTTCTCATACAGTACTACCCACTGCTCATACAGTAGTAGCAGGTTGTGTATCATTTCATAAAGCAAGACTGTGATTGATAACAATTTGAGTTCAACGTATGATCTCACTTACCTCATCGAGCAAAGTGCTAATTGAACTTGCTGATATTTCCGGAGCTTCTAAATCTCGTAACATTCTCATTCATCGAGATAATCCACGAGTCAGTTCATCTTTAATAGTACTATTAATATTTAGCGAAAGTAGAGGAATTACCTCAAATGATTCCGTCAGAGTATCCTGGATATAGGCACTTAGATCTAGGAGTAATTTATTGCGAATCTGAGTCATTCGATTATTTAGAAAATTTACCAATCTTCACTCAACCAAATTATTGGGATTTGCAATAGGTTTTGTATTTTTCAGGACCTCTTTTCAGAATGCGATTGCTTCAGTAAAATTTGAAATAATTCAAATACCTTGTGATAGTAAATCCATTCGAATCTCAGTAATTCTCCCCGCAATACCAAATCTTCAATGCCCACCTTGTCAGTCCTTTCCTATCGCAAGATAATTTCTAAGATGTTTATCATTGATTGATCCAGATAAACTTGATCTGAGTTGGGATATGCCCTGCATTCATATGTTCCTCGAACGAATCACCTGATCATCAGTCTGAGGTCAGGTGGTATCATCTAGAACTGCGGCTGGAAGAACATCGGGAGTGGCGTTTGCTAGACTCGGCAAATGAGTAGTATCACGAGCATGAGATACATCATTAGGCTCAGCATGAGGAGCATTAAGCGAATCAGGGGTTGTAGCTAACCCCAAAGGAGTAGTTCATGGAGTTGTGGCTGCAGCAAAACCGTGAAATGTTAGTTCAGGCCCTATAGGCCCTATAGGCTCTATTGCTGTATCTTGATGGATTTGAGGAAGTCTTGTGTGTAGAGGAGTCAGTTTATCAAGATCGACTCTTTCAGTTCCTATTCAATCGAGAATGGCACTCACAGTGATAGGAGTTCCGGTTATAGGAAATCATCATATTATAATATTATGCGATAATCATATCTGGATACTACTGATTTGTGCTACTTCACTCATTTCATCTAGAAGGTTTCCTAGTTCTTTTTTATGGAATACTCATTCTTGTAATCATATTCTCACTGAATCAATTCATCTATCAATTTTCTCAAGTTTTATATTTAATAATATGACATCCCTTTTAGGAAAGGTAATTCAGAAATTATTACCCAGATAACGTATAATAATAAGCATACACTTTCGTATTTTCTCTCTTGTTTCAGTTTTGCTTATTTCTCCATAGGCATGATAGAGTCGTTTTGATAAGTATATAAAACCTCGTACTTCTGTACCTCGGTTTAGAGCAACTAAAAAAGCGCTTGAAATAGGGTGTCATAGATTTTCAAAGTATTCACGTAATTCTTCTTTAACTTGGCTTAATTCGACTTGTCGTGACGATGAAACAGTAAGATTTGGAATATACATAAATTGAGTTATTTTATATATAATATGTATAAAATTTATTTGTCAATAACATTTTTTGTAACTGCTCACTAGACCCTCCTAAGCAAGTGATGTTCGCAGTTCATGGTACTTCGTAAAAAAGTTATCTGGGTGTTTTGCTTTGAGAGAA
>JAYUQR010000054.1:0-4474 GCA_043756665.1 Candidatus Altimarinota bacterium
TTTTTCCTGTGCATTGACTTCATCTTCGGTAAATGGAATCCAGTGATTTGTTCAATGCTCACTTTGAATATTATTACTAAACAGAGTAAAAGTCAGACAATCATTTTGAAAATCTGTATCGTCTCTCCAATCATCATTTGGGAAAAGAAATTGATCTCGGTTATTTATCCAACTTGGTTCAATAAGTAATCTTATTGCTAGATAAATCGACATTACTACAAGATTATTTTTGGTTATGGCGGCTGTTTTATGTTGCCTAGTATCACTATCTGTTGGCTTTGAGGTTACATAAACCCCATTCCTTTGTTGCATATCAACTCACGGTAAAATTAAATATCAAATTATTCTTGTTTCTCTATCATAAAATTTTCTCAACCAACTACTAATAAAATCTTTTCAAGCTAATGCATAGTAATTTTTATCTCAAATAAATTCTCATCTTTCATTTAATATATCAGTTTTTACCTGATTTATTGCTTCTCTATTTCAAAGATTCCAAATTAAAAACCCTATTGGAAATCTCCCTTTAACATTATCAAATGTATAGGCGGGGCAAATAAATCACTTCTCATATCTTGCTTGGTATAAATTTCTAAATTTAAAAAAATTTTGGGAATTTACATATTTTAGGGTACTAAAAGAAGCCAAGATAGAATCAGGGATTTCACTATGTATTCTCAAAAAAAATTGTGTATATAGCTCACGTGTTGCTGTTCAAACAATTTTATTAAACTCTTTATAGACTTTTGTTTCTGTTGCAACACTTGCTTTATGTTCTCCATCTCATGCAAAAGTTGACCTATTTCCATGTTCCGCATACGGAGGGTTGATATAGATAATGAGTTTTTTTCTCTTTTCAGGATTGTTAATGATACCTTGTAGGCTCTGTGGGAGCTTAGTGAAGTCATCGTTGAGGAAGTCGAATTGGAAGACATGACTCTTGAGGAGGAGTGCTCCATGGTCGATGCGTTCGTGCATGACATTGACATCGGCTTGGTCGAGTGTACTCGCGAAGATATTGTATCTGTTCGTCAGTCCTGCGAGGAGATTTCCCGTTCCTGCTGCACAATCCCAGATATAGTATTCATCTTGCCAGCCTTCTCCGAGAGTATCGGCGATGTATTTCTGCGAGAGTTCTACCCATTGTCGTGGTGTAAAATATGCGCCCTTTCGTTCGCGGATATCTTGAGGTGCGAGGAGGTCTCTGCGTTCGATAATATAGTCTTGGTATTCTTTTATCGGAGGTCTTTTGTATATCCTCCAGAAGTTTTGATAGATATCTGTATCGCGGATTCGTATTGTGGCATCGAACATTTGTTTGATGTTTTCTTTTTTGATTTTGTATCAGCCGTGTTCATATACGACAAAAAGACTATCGAGAATACTGGCGTCATCATCGATATTTTGTGTATTTTTATCATCAACAAAAAGGTCTGCAAGATAAAAATCATTATCAAAAATATTTGCTTTTTTGAGGTCATCCCAGTTTATCTCTATAACAGGCTTTACGGTCTCCAACCAACGCAGATAGATAGGGATAAAATTATTTTTATCGATTTTTATCTTACTTTTTGTTGTAGCATTGGCGACATTATTTTTGATGAAGTCTTTGAGTAGTTTCTCATCTTTTAGGTATTCGAAGGCATAAGAATTTTTCTTGAGAGACTCACCGATTCTCTCGGCAATAATCTTGAATTCTTTTGTCTCATGATTGCTCGGAGTTACATTCCAGTTAAAATCATTGAGATAAAAAATATCTTGGATATTGATATAAGGAACAAACGCTATTTTTTTGAAGTCAAAAGCTCAAAGAAATACTGGAGGTAAGGTCTTATCAAAAGTACGGGCTTTTCCTATTGTAAGAATTAACTGTACAAACATTGCTACCACATCATAATCTCCCGTTTTCGCTTCAGCCCAAAGTAGGGGAGATCTTCAGAAAAGGGCTACTTGATTTATATCTAAACACATTTGTTTTGGAAAAACTGTAAAATCAATATTCCCAAGGATTTCTGTATGGTCAAACTTTGAAAACCAGTCATGACCAACTTTATTTTTGAGTTCCTCTTCTCTTATGTTTTTGTACTTCATGCGATTATGGGTGAAATAGTTACTTTGGATTATCCTCGTTTCATTATATGAAGTCAATATTTTCTTGGATTTATCGATTGATTGGATTATTATAATTGCAATGTCAGAAGTCCTGGATTGCTTTTCGCCACGGCGAATCTTCGACGTTCCTCGCAATGACGGGAACATGATTTTTTATTGAGAACCGCGACGATTTTGGGTGAAATGGGTTGAAAATATCATGGATTATTCCACTGCGATTTTCACACTCGGACGGAATCAGAAACACGTTTCGATATCTGTGTGGATTGGGTGTGAGAGGAATTGAGTAAAAGGCAAAGATTCACTCACAAGGAGTGTACTGGCTATCTCGACTGCACTCACTTCGCTCGTTCCGCTCGAAATGACAGAAGACAGGTTTTTCCTGAGAGATTCCATAAATACTGGACCCCATTTACGAGTCCCGAGACGAGCCGTGATCGAGCAGTTATCGACCATATAAGCAACACCACGCGCCCACATATACGGATTGAGCGAGTCGATCGCTTCGATGAGTGACTCGTTCACGATCTCGCTCGTATGATGTCATTTTTCTCTGAGAAGGTCGATCTGCGCCATCATGATGCCCATATAGATTCCGAGTGTGAAGGCACTTTCTCGAGAAATCTCTGAAAAACTTCGAATTTCTGTGTCAGTTTCAGATTTCCCTCATTCATTTACAATTCAGTAAACTCATTTCGAAAAATCCTCATTTCCTTGAACTTCTTGTTTTTGAGAGATTTCTTTGCTGATCTGTCGGTTTTGCTCATAGAAAGTTTTCCCGACTTGCCACATAGGAGACGCCTCGACCGATGGCATCGGATGATTCTGGAGGTCAGCCGTTTTCGCTATCACATCGCGGATTTCTCTGCCGTCACAGACGTGCATATAGATATCCTCGAGGACAGGCATACCTGCTGTATATCCTATATTGTAGCCACGTTCGCAGTACTTGCGAAGATCTGCATCAAGTGATTCATAGGCTCATCGAAGTCATTTTTCTGAGATGATTTGTGAGATGGCTCCGACGAGTGCATTTGCTGAGTTTTGAAACGCTTGCTTCTCACTCGATCCATCCTGGACGAATTTCTCATACGTGACCTCTGCGATTGCCCAGATCCCACCGAGCAGTATTCATCGTTCCCCATAGAGATCAGATCGGACTTCATGCGTCATCGTCGTCTCGAAGGTCACAGGAGATCCAGTCGCGACTGCCCAGGCAAGGGCTCGATCCCATGCTTTCTCACTCACATCACGCTCGACTCCGATAGAGGAGTTGATCCCTGCTCATTCCCTCGTTGCTCATTGGACATAGAGTCTCCGTACTGATGGTCCCATACCTTTCGGTGCCATGAGGACGACATCAATATGCTCTGGAAATGACTCTCCGATCGAGTCGAGGTATCCCTTCAGAAATCCATGGGAGAGTCCGAGGGTTGCCCCTCTTTTCATATTCGTGAAAATCGTCTTGTATTCTTTCACCATCCCACCATCAGCGATCAGTGCGATCACGAAATCAGAATCCTTCACGACATCGATGACATCGGCAAGTGTACCATCCTCTTCCGTGAATCCTGCAGCACGTGCTTTCTCTCTCGATGGAGAATCTGCCCTGAGCCCGACACGTACGACGATATCACTTCCGATAGATGCGAGTGTATCACGGAAGTTCTGTGACTGTGCAGGACCCTGAGATCCCCAGCCGATGATTCCGATTGTCTTAACTCCTTCAAGTGCCCGTGGGAGAAGGGGGAAGAGCTTTCGTCCTCCAGGGAGGATCGTCTCAGTACCATTCGAGAAAGTGACAGTCTGGATCGGGAAAATAGAGGAGTGCATAGGGGAGAAGGTTAAGAAAATTTACTCAGTATAAACAGTATTTTTGTGGAGAGAAAGGAAAACATATGAATCGAGTTATCATACCACCTCCCGCTCATAACACGCTTCACAATACACTGTCTCGGATCTCTTTGGAGCGTATGTCGTGATCATCTGCTTTCTGAGCCCCCCTGTCAAGGGGGGTAGGGGGGTTTGCTCTGATTCTTTGTATCCTGCACTTTCTCATTCTTCGAGTACCACTCCTTTCTGCCTCCAGTTCTCTTCACACTGTTCACAGTCACAGAGCCTCTCAAAGAGCTTCCTCGGATTCCGCATCTTCATACGATCCATGTGTCTCATATCGGGATGTCTTCGAGGTATGGGGATATTATGCTTACGATAAAATTCGAGTTCCTGTGCAATGATTCTAAATGGTTTTCCAGATACTTCACATTGTAACTGCTCACTAGACCCTCCTAAGCAAGTGATGTTCGCAGTTCATGGTACTTCGTAAAAAAGTTATCTGGGTGTTTTGCTTTGAGAGAAAGGA
>JAYUQR010000055.1:0-12880 GCA_043756665.1 Candidatus Altimarinota bacterium
TTACCTATCTGCTATTACCTATAACCTCACCCACTATGTTCCCCTCTATCTCCCCAAAACAATCATTCCCAGCACTCGAATAAAAAATCCTACCATTTCTGATAAGATTTCTTATAATCTTCCTCACGGATCATCTCGTGACATGAGGATCAGTCCCACTCGCGAGCATCAAGTCGTCATCGAAGAACTAGGGTACAAACTAAGACGAAAAGGAGAAATGCTGTCCAGATCGTCACGCCATATACCGAGTCGAGCTACCAAGTATACGGATAATGAATAGAATCTACCCAGAATTCTCAAAATATCAATAATCATAGAATATACTTCACTTACTTTTCACTTATGAATCCACTCAAGAAATATATACATACAGTGCTTTCAATGGTGCTGAGTAGCAAAGAGAGTCAAGAGAGATTAAGTGTAAGAGAGTATCCACTACAACTGCATGAAGATTTTATCCAAAATACTGAATCAAAAAAACATAATCTCATGGTTCATATGGATTGGTTCATCAAAAAAATAAAGATGAATCATGAGAAAGAAAATAATCTCATCATCAATAGATGGAAGATCTGTTCTGTAGACTATGGTGTCAATATAGGAACTGAGATCAACGGAGTCCGTCCGTCTCTAGTATTCAAAATTTCAAGTGCCAAGTATGGGGAAGATACCATCGTCATACCGATAACCTCGTATGAGAATCTCGAATGAAAAATAAAATCTCAAGATGAATATGACATATCTATCGAACCTGATCTCGATAATAACCTCAGTAAATCATCTCTCATCAAAATCCGTCAGATCAGATGTATCTCGAAAAAACGGATCCGACCCAAGAAGTGAAATACTACACCAAATATATTCTGAGTAATCAAGGATATAGCATTACAGGAAGAAATAATCAAGTCAGTTCAAAAACTATTTTGAATATAAAAAATCCCCTTAAATCCAGAAGGATAAGGGGAACTACTCCGAAGAGCTACATCTAAGTAATCATAGTATATCGCATCTTTCTATAAAACCAAAACTTTTTTCCGGTCATCATTATTTTTTACCATCATCATATGCAACAATACACACTCCAAGACCCTCTCTATAGCGAATATTATCGAGCCGGAGAACTCCTGATGGAGGAGATACAGAAGCACCCAAAGTGAAAATGGGCAAAAGAATACTGAGAATTTATGGAGCTATTGGATTCTACAGCTAGTTTTTTTGGGCAATCTGATCCATGAGAAAAACATGGACGAGCCATGCATCACTTACTCATCCACTTTTCTGAGAAGGGATTTATCCGAGAACCTTCTGTCTGTCATGAGAGATTTCCACTCTTAGAAGAGGTAGAGATCATGGTCTATGAGATCCTCGGCACGAACATCGATCTTTCTGTGAATATTCGAGACCTGGGAACAGGAAAGGTCCACAGAGTAGAAAAAGAGTACAAGGCCAGCGAAAAATCACTCCTCACACTGAAGATGTGAACACTTGTCATGAGTCATATCCAGAGATGTAATTGAGAGATCGTCATCATGAAAAATTTCTTTTATATTCAAGAAATTATCTGATCAGATGAATACTATTGGTTCCGTGCGGGGCTCTCGAATATCACGACACTTATGGGGTGTTTTCTCTCTCTCGGAGAGACCTATAAGCAGATGGTGGAAAATAATCAAGTTGATGGTAAAAATATGCCTTCAACAGAAACAACAAGTATCAACTATCTCAAAAGGATCAAAAAGGCGCTCGAATCCTCCCTCGGAAAGAAGATGAAATTTGGTTCGATAGAAAAAAAACTTCATGAACATGAACTCGATTTCGAGAATTTTATCGATTTTCTCGGACAACAATATCCAGGAGTGCCCTATGATATGTGAGCTCTCGAGATCCACTTTATCTGATGGAGAAACGAATTCGAACAGAAAAAAAAGGAGTCAAAAGCAGGAAGTATTCAGAGAAAAGGCATCATCCTCTATGCATATCATCAAACTCTCAGCCCTACGATCATCGAAGAGATGAAGATGAAGAATCCTCCCTGATTTGAGTCACGATTCCAAATATGGATGAATACAGAAAATCACCTCTTCGATGGCAAAACTCCGACAGAATTTGTCCGTGAGTGACTCCCTGATTTTGTATCTACAGACCTTCATTCGACCATACGATTCTCTCAGGAAGAGGCGGATTTTTATGGTACGTATACTGGAACATTTTCCGTGGCAGATGATGTGCTCTATAGATCTGTGCTCAATGCACAGGAACATTCTGACTGGAAAAAAATGATCTCTCTTCTCGAAGGTCTTGTGGTACGACACAGTGATTTTTTCCGCATCAGGTATAACCTCATGGCTGGAAAAGTGAATGAGATAAGCGAGCGATATGCGGGTAAAAATTATACACCTACCACAGAAGCTCTCAAAAATGATACAGCATTTCTCGAAGGAGTGGAAAAAGAATTTCAATACATCAAGCACCTCGCACCATATAACTATGATGCCTGTCGTCCAGAACAAGAAGTGATCTTCATGAACCAGGTAACACGGCTCATGTTAGGCAATTGGCATAAGCTCTTCATAGGAGGGAGAGCAAAGAAGGCAGGGGAAAAACAAATAGCGGGATGCGCTCGACCATATTATCAACTGAAGATACAACTGAGAAATATGAGGCCATCATTTTATCGTACTCTCCTCGTTGATCCTTCAGAGACATTTTTCGGGCTCCACTGCCGTATACAGGAAATGTTCTGATTTTATGGCTATCATCTCTGGAGTTTTGATTGGCAACCATCTGGATGGCACCATAGGGACGCAGGAAAACACTATCTTGTACAAGAATTATTTGATGAGCCGATGACGGATAGTGGGCAGATTTTTTCTGCAGAAAAAACGCTCATATCAGATTTTTTCCGAGAACACGATAAGATTATCTATACGTATGACTTCTGAGACAATTGGGAGTTCGATATCACCCTCGAGAAAGAGGGTACCGTCGATCAAGAGACTCCTCTCGTTATCCGAGCAAAGTGAGGCATGATACCGGAAGATATCGGCGGCAGATGAGCCCTCCAGGCCTACTTTGAATACTATCAGAATTGATGATATCCAGAGTATTGGGAAGAGACTATTGAATTTGAGATGGATCGGGAAGATGACCCAGATATCCTTCCGAAAGAAAGTTTCAAAAATTTCTTCGAAGAAAATGTACTCAATGCACCAGATTTTGATGCCTTTGAATGGGAAGATTCAAAAGAGGTATGGAAAGAACTCATAGAAATGAGAAATGAATAGCAAGGATTTGCACCATAATTTCCCTGACCTCCTCACTCCTCTTCACTTTTAACTCCTCATTTTTCACTCGATTATGTTTCCCACCATCTCCCCAAAACAATCATTTCCCGCACTTGAGTCAGAAGTCCTCGCCTACTGGAAAGCGAATAATACCTTCCAGAAATCGATTGACTCACGTCCAGTGGATAATCCATACCGATTTTATGATGGTCCTCCATTTATCACGGGAACTCCGCACTATGGCTCGCTCCTTTCATCAGTCGTGAAAGACGTCGTAGGACGATATTGGACAATGCGCGGGAAGCGTGTCGATCGCATATGGGGATGGGACTGTCATGGTCTCCCGATCGAGGAGAGAGTACAGAAAAAACTCGGACTCAAATCAAACAAAGAAATCGAAGAACGCTGAGTGAAGGAATTCATCGATGGATGTTATGAATATACTGCTGCGACCTCAGCAGAATGGGAATGGTATATCGACAAGATCGGTCGCTGGGTGGATATGGATAACGCCTATCGCACGATGGATCAGGACTATATGGAGAGTGTCATGTGGGTATTCTCAGAGCTCTGGAAGAAGTGACTCATCTACGAAGGCAAGCGCGTATCGCTCTACTCATGGAAACTCGGAACGCCGATTTCGAACTTCGAGGTCGCGATGGATGATACGTATCAGGAGGTGAATGATCCAGCAATTACTGTGAAATTCAAACTCGAAAAAAATGATAAATTCCCTGAAGGAACGAAGGTTCTCGCCTGGACGACCACTCCTTGGACCATCCCTGCCAATATGGCACTTGCCGTGAGGAATGATATTGATTATGTGCTCGTAAGCCCTCTTTTGAAAGAGGGTGCCGACTGAAAGGAGGCGGGAGATTTTCCAAAAACAGAAAATCCTCAGTCTTCCGCTTCGCTCCAGACAGCTCCTTTCAAAAAGGAGCCCACTGAGCAATTTATCGTCGCGAAGAACCGAGTAGAATCAGTCTTCAAAGGAAAATGAGAATATTCGATTATCCGAGAATTCCAGTGATCAGAGCTCGTCGGACTTGGGTATATCCCTCCATTTCCAGAGTATTATTATGATAAATTTCGAGATGGTACCTTTGCCCCAATCCCCCTGATAGGGGGGACACAGGGGGGTATCGTCTCTGAAGTAACCCCCCCAACCCCCCCTATCAGGGGGGGTCGGAACCCAAATCATAAGATCTATCATGCAGACTTCATCACCGATACGGATGGTACGGGGATCGGACATGAAGCTCCTGAGTTCGGTGATGTGGACTTCCAGCTCGCGAAACGCGAAGGAATATTCATCTCAGAAGCGATGGATGAAGCAGGGAAGTATACATCTCAGATATTCGACTATGAGGGCACACATTATCTCGATCTTGAGAATCCTGAGAAGTGAGCCAATCGTATCAATATCGAACGGATGAAGGCGAATAATACCCTCTTCAAACTCGAGGGGATTACGCACCGTGTCCCATTTTGTCCTCGATCGGGAACTCCGCTCATGCAGAAGGCACAGGCTTCATGGTTCATCGATATTCAGTCACAGAAAGAAAAACTCCTCAAGGCGAATGAACAGATCAACTGGTTTCCAGAACACTTGAAGTTCGGACGTTTCGCGAAGGGGATTGAGTCCGCACCAGACTGGTGCATCTCTCGTACTCGCTACTGGGGAGCTCCGATGCCTGTTTGGCAGAATCAAGAGGGATCAGAAAGAGTCGTCGTCTCATCACGAGAAGAGATATTTAAGCAAAATAAACCATATGGACAACTCACGAAAGTCATTTTCGTGCGACATGGAGAAACTGATTATAATGAGAAAAAAATAATCGATACTCTCGGAAAGGCTCGACTTACTGAAACCGGAAAAAATCATTCAAACACCGTGCAGGAAAGTCTTCAGCATGAACATATTGATACTATTTACTGTTCACCATTTCAGCGATGTATCGATACGATTGATCCGCTCGCAAAGTCAAAGAATAAAGAGATAATCATCGATGAGTCTCTCAAAGAGTTCCAAATCCTTTCATCTCAGGAAAAAGAAAAAAAAGGATTACTTTCCAAGGTACTGCAGACCTCCCCAAAAATTGAAGGTGATGAGACTGTGGATGAACTTCTCCATAGAGCCAAGGTATTTCTTCAAAAGGTAGTTTCGGAAAATACTGGAAAAACTGTCGTTATCTGCTCTCATTATTATACGATAGCAGCCATTAGAAAAATATTACATCACTTCGATTGGGATACTGAACATGCAAAAAATGGTCTCCCTAATAATATAAATGATACCGCATATAAGCCCTCTCATACGGAATATATTTTCTCAGACTCTTGTAAACCCTTCAATCTCCATAAACCCTATATTGATTCAATATTTCTCGCTCCGAAGAACGATCAAAAAGAAAAGAAAGTCCTTGCAATTCATGGAAAAAAAAGTGATATCAACTGAGAAAATTGGAAAAAACGTAGAAAAATATTCTCTGAAAAGTGAATCGAGCTCGAAATGTTTCAATTCGATCGCTCAGTAGATCCTACCTATGAATCCTGGAAAGAAACATTTGACACTATAGATTTTGGTCAGTATGATACCGTATTTACGAGTTCACTCGGAGGACAAATGCTCGCACTCTATCTCCTAGAAAAGAGTATACGAGTACCGAGAATAGTTATGTGATTTCCTGGTATGGGAAAATCTACTGAGGAGTGAAGTCAGCCGAATCTGATGAAAATATGGGATCGTCTGGAGGGAAAAGATTTGAGCATAATTGCAGATGAGATTTTTGTATTTCACGCACAGGATGATGAAGAGGTTCCATTTCGAAATGGAGAGCGATTTGCTCAGCAACTCTGAGCAACACTAGTATCATACGAACAAGGGTGACATAATCTCTGGGAACAACTTCCTACTGTTTGAGAATATATCAAGTATGGAAAACAGCGAAAAGTCCTCGGCGTTCATGGATATTGTCGTACAGAATCTGTAGTAGACTTCCTCGAATGAACTCGAGTGAATCTCGAAAAAGAAGGAATCCATATGAACGCGCCTCTTTTTGAGAAGGGAGGTACCGTCACCTATACGAACTGGGTAAAGAAATTCGATGAACTCGATTTCTCGAACTATGATACAGTCCTCACACATTCTCTCGGATCGCGTGCCGTGATGAATTATATTGTTGAGCATGAAGTACAGCTCGATCACCTTGTCATGGTTGCTCCAGGGATGGAATCAGCAACCAAAGAAGTTCAGGATTTCTATGATTCCCTGAGTGCTGATGTGGCAGAACTGAAGAACTATGTGAAAGAAGTGATCGTACTCGCTTCTCGTGATGATGTCGGTCGAGAAGGAAAGGCGAAAACTCTTGCGGAACTCGTCGGAGCTCGATATATCGAAGTTGATGGATACAAGCATTTCAATATGCATGAATCTCAACTCATCGAGTGACTCGTCCTCCATGGTGAACCACTCACTCGTATCCCCGAAGTCCTCGATGTCTGGATGGACTCAGGATCGATGCCGTATGCGCAAATGCACTATCCATTCGAGAATAAGGGTGAGATGGAGGCGAGTTTTCCAGCGGATTTCATCGCGGAATATGTCGGACAGGTTCGGGCATGGTTTTATGTAATGCATGTGCTCGGGGTATTGCTCGGAAGCTCCCTTTTGAAAGGGAGTACCCCGCAGGGGGGAGGGATTTCCCTGAATTCTGATTCCGAAAGAGAAAATCCTCAGTCCGCCACGAAACAGGCAGACAGCTCCTTTCAAAAGGAGCCATCAAAGCCAACTCCTGCATTTACCAATGTCATCACGACTGGTGTTATCAATGGAAATGATGGACGCAAGATGTCGAAATCATTCGGAAACTACCCAGATCCACGCGTCACGATCGAGAAATACGGAGCTGATCCAATCCGATTCTATATGCTCAATAGTCCACTCCTCTCAGGAGGTGATATGGACTTCAAGGAAGAGCAAATCATCGAGACAGTGAAGGGAGTGATGCTCCCGATATGGAATACCTATAGCTTCTTCACCACATATGCGAATATAGATAGTTGGGGAAAAAATGAGACAGAGGTATGGTTTACAAGACATGCTGAGAGTACATCGAATTTCGCATGAAGAATGAGTGATGGCACAGATAATCCTGATCTTACTGAAAAATGAAGAGAGCAGGCAAAAAGTGCAGGACAATCTTTAAAAGAACAAGGAAAAAAATTCGATGTTATCATCCATACTGATCGCATACGAGCAACTGATACAGCGAGAATCATAGGAGAAGAGCTCATATTCTCCGGGGAGTATATTATCGATGATCGATTCCTTGAGCAAAATGCGTGAGAATATGCGGGAAAGACACTTCAGGAGGTCGCAAATATGTGAAATATTACTCTTACAGGACCAGGAAATCATCCAGAGCTCAGGATGCTCTATAAAAATAATAGTGTCGAAAATATCGAGCAGTTTGAGCAGAGAATCCTCTCAGCCTATGAAGATATCCTGGAAAAACATAGAGGGAAAAAAATACTCATCGTTGCTCATGCTGGCACAAGTCGCCCAATCCTCCATAATTATTTCGGGAAGTCACTCGAAGATGCACACTATCATAGAAGTATCTCGAATGCAGAACCATTTCGTCTCATGACAACACCACTCGTGAACGATCTCGATCGGTGGATCCTCTCAAAACTTCAGGTACTCACAGGACAGGTTCATGATGCTATGGATGGGTATGATATCTCGCGTGCCTGTCGCTCTATCGTCGATTATATGGATGAGATGACGAACTGGTACGTGCGACTCTCACGTCGCCGATTCTGGGGATCAGAAATGACTCCAGACAAGGCATCAGCCTATGAGACACTCTATACTGTCCTCGTCGAGCTCTCGAAGCTCCTTGCACCATATATGCCATTTCTCAGTGAGGCGATCTATAAAGGACTCCACCTCACCCCTCAGTCCCCTCTCCTTCAGAGAGGGGAGGTGGTACCTGAAACTCCCTCTCCTTTAGGAGAGGGTTGGGGTGAGGTGGACTCTGTTCACCTCCAGTATATCACTCGCCCATCACGTCACCTCATCGACAATGAACTCAATCGTGATATGGAAATCTGCGAACACATCGTCTCGCTCGGTCTCGCACTCCGTTCACGCAGAAATATCCGCGTCCGTCAGCCACTTCAGTCGATTACGATTACGAAGGAACTCTCTGAATACTATCAGACAATCATCCGTGATGAGCTCAATGTGAAGGAAGTGAACTTCGAAAATCCGGAACGTCTCGCGAAAAAAATCTGCAAACCTGATGCTCGAAAGATCTGACCAAAGTATGGGAAGGATGTCCAATATATTATTGGGCAAGCAAAAGCTGGGAACTTTGTAGAGAAAGCAAATGGACAGATTGTCATTGCGAGGAACGAAGCAATCCAGATCTCTGAACCTACTGGATCGCTTCTCCCGAGTACTCGGGATCGCGATGACGACAACCAATTTGTCTTGGAGTATGGAGAATACATGCTCGAATACCTCCCACTCGAAGGCGTCGGAGATGTCGAGGGTGGATACGGCATGGTGATATCTCTCGACACGACTATCACAGAAGATCTCAGACTCGAGGGCTACGCACGTGATCTTATCCGTACGATCCAGGATATGCGAAAAGAAGCGAATTATAATGTCACCGATCGAGTAGACATAGCTATCACAGGATGAGTGAGTACTCTGATTATGGCAGACTGGAAATCGTATATAGAAAGAGAAACACTCTCGAAAGTTGTCGATACGATCGATGTCCCTGATATCGAGAAAAAAATCACTGATGATGAAATCGGAGAGATTACCCTCCAGATAAAGAGATAGACATAGAATTTTCTCAATCATGAGACAAGAAATACTTCTTTTTTGTTTTTCGATGATTCTTCATACTATATCCCCGAAATTACTTCTTATTAGGCACTACCAGTATGATCACGCTCCTCCTATTTTTTATCATATTCTCCAGTATCGTCTATGGATGGACCTATGGGATGAGCTCTATTATCATATGACTGTTCCCATTTCTTGATGTATACTTTCCCTTCTGGATCGGCATTTCTCTCATAGGAACGACTTTTTTTACTGTGGGCACCGTGTTCTCAGTATTCGTTCATCATCGATATGTCGATCGTATCTATAGGATTGGGGCACTCTGGCTCGGAGCCGTGACGATAACGAGCAGCATAGCGATATTTGGACTGATAAATGCCCTTATATGGGGATTTACCTATACCCATATCGGTCATCTCATACTCCTCCTCATCCTCTCAGTGATCGCGAATATGTACTGACTCTATGCTGGATATGCCACACGTATACGCGAGTATCAGGTATCTCTATCGAAACCACATACATGGCATGGAAAAAAAATCATTATGGTTGCCGATACGCACTATGGTAATATCCATAATGCTCGTTCAGCACGGAGACTCGTGCAAAAAATCAATACCCTCTGAGGAGAGATCGTCATCATTCCCGGGGACTTTTTCGATGGAACCAAGATAAATTATAAAGCAATCATACGTGAATTCGATCATATCACTGCACCCCACTGAGTCCTCTTCGCGAATGGGAATCACGAGGAATATAATCATACTGATGCTATACTGAGATCCCTTACACAGTCGAAAATACGAGTTATAAATAATGAAAGTATCCTAATCAATGGGATTAATTTTGCTTGAGTAACATTTCATAGTACTGATTCTCATGATGGACTCACGGCCAGTCTCGATAGACTCGACCTCAACGGAAAAAATCCAACTATCCTCCTGAAACACAAACCCACTCTCCATAGCGTTCTCGCAAAATATCCGATCGATCTCGTCGTCTCAGGTCATACCCATAGAGGACAGATGTGGCCCTACTCGATGATCACTCGATTTGTGTATGGAAAGTATAACTACGGTATGACTGTCGATGGCGATATGACTGCGATCACTACCTGTGGCGTCGGAAGCTGGTGACCTCCGCAGAGAATCGGTTCTCACAGTGAGATCGTGGTGATAGAGATAGTATAGTTACTCATATATATAAGGAAAGAAGTATTTCGATAATTTGATTCTTTTATAAGTAAGTGGTACATTATACGAAATTAATACAATCAATTCGAAAATAATCCAAATGAACGCACTCTTAAAAACCCCTCTTGAACGCACAATACCGAAATCGCGAAGTGTAGAATATTTTATCGCTACAATAACCCATAGGGTAGAACGAATACACGATAAGGATGATACGTTAAGTTGAGTTGAGCTACTTGTCTTCGATCTCAATGATGAGAGTACACCTGAAGAAATATTGTCGGATGCAAAAGCCGAAAATCATACTTCCGAGATTTTTGATCTTTGACTCAGAAAGGCTTGCAAAAGAATATCTCGTATGCCTACGAAATGAATACCTCTTATTACATCTATCAATGCCTACATTAGAGACCTTACAGTTCCGAACTTTAGGAGGAAAGTTACGTCGATCATGTCGGAATATTGAAATATTTCTCCCAGGTACATACAAATTGAGCTCGTGGAAGAGATGCATTGAGAAGATATTGGTACATACATTAAGAATGTAAACTGGCTCAAATCTCTTTGATTTCTCATCGCAGTAGATGATTATGCTCTTCTTGAGGGGGGATGACTTAGGGACTTTAGTAGAAGAAATCTTTGATTATTTTGAAGTGATAATCAGCTACTGAATAAAGTAGATAAAATCAAGCTCGACTATATCACCGTACAAAAAATCCTCACTTGAGATATTCTTGCGAGAAGAAAACTTGCTGCATTCCGAAGAAAATATCCACAAATTCTAATCATCGCAGAATGAATATCAGGTGATCAGGCAAAAAGAATGAGCCAGATAAAGGTTCTAAAACCATTATGAATCTCTTACTTCCAAATCTATAACAAAATAATTACTTCACCTTCTCCCTGAGTTTCTCCATAACCTCTCGATATTCCTCACTATTCGCGGCTTCGATACGAGCCTCATGGTATGCAGAGAGGATATCTGCCTGTTTCACGAGATCTCCATGAGGTTCCTGCCAGGGCATGAGCATCTTTCGTTTCATGATCGTACGACATGTATACCCATCGAGATAGGAGAGGAGATAGTCCTCCACCATATCATGCTCGATATGTTCGAGAGCCTTTTCGAGTCATGGGACTGCTTTCTTCGTCGGGGTGATGATATCTCCCGTGATCGCCTCAGGGATATCATGGTAGAGGGCCGTCATGAGCATATCTGAGAGAGTCTCTTCATCGAAACCCTTCTCACGAGCTATGAGATAGGTGAAGAAGGTAATGAGGTATGTGTGTGAGAGGACAGAGACTGGATATTTTCTCACCGAGCGATTCCATCGGTAGCTCGAGGCGAGTCTATGGATCACGAGGAGGTATCGTTCGAGGTCACTCTGGTTGTGAGGATCGAAGTCGAGAAACTCGAGAAATGGTGCAAATCTCGGATTTTCTGCTCGTTTCATCATAGTGCGTATGACCTTCGCATATGCATCAGGATAGACGAGAGAATTATTATAGACCTCATAGTAGGATGCCCAGAGTTTTGCGAAAGCGATGAGATCATCTTCTGGGGTTTTCATCCGAGATGCCTCGATATCACTCATGATACACATATCGAGATCCCATGACTTGATCCGTTCGAAAAGTGAATTTTCAAGCGACTCATAGAGAGCAGGATCACTATTTCGCAGTCGATCTTTCACATCGGAGCTGATATCAGAGTAGATAAATATGAAAAATCCTGAAAAAAGAATTTTCCGAAGCAGGAGTGGGATATCATATCGAATCCCATTTTTTTCCTCCTGAACGGATGCGAGCAGTACTGCGATGTGTGCAACGAAAGTGAGATGATCGAGAGCCGAGATATCTCGCAGACGGGGAAAAGTATTCCACCGAAAGATCGAAAGTCCTGAAAGGATAGATTCTGTGAGCGGATGAGGAGTCGCGAGATTCATAGAGAGTGATTATATTCCTATTCTACCAATTCCTACTTAAAGATTTTTAGTATAAATGCTGTCACTGCCGATGCCAATGCAATCACGATCATCGGAATGATACCAGTAATGGTTATTCAGGGAACGAGCTCATCTGCCACCTTCACGACAATGAGCGTGATGACAAATGAGAATGCACCGAGTGTGAGAAGTCGTATGGGGAAGGTAAATATCCTGAGTATCGTGCCGAGTGTGAGATTTACGAGTCCGAGTATTACCGAGAAGAGAAGTGCTGCAGTGTACCCACCCGAGATCTCGATTCCAGGAATATTTCCTGATCGAGCGATAGAGTAGATCACACCAGCTGATATGAGGAATTGGAGGAGCCCGCAAAATGATTTGCCCCGCGCCCGGGCGGCGGGCCTGCTGCACCTTGTGCAATCAAAACCTCAGCTGCTCGCGTGGCTCACCTGTGACGGCGTGCATATCGATCCTGGCTCAGGCAAGCATACCATTCTCGGCATTTTTTCGAATATCCAGGCGCGGCAGTTTCCGGTCACCCATCCGTTCATGATCTGGTTCCTGACCATCACGGATTGCGCGCCCGGG
>JAYUQR010000056.1:0-35999 GCA_043756665.1 Candidatus Altimarinota bacterium
TGGCATAGAAAAAGTGGGTTAAGTACTGATATTTTTAGCGAATTCAGTATACCCACTTTTTCTATTTTAGTGAAAGGATGTGTTTGGACTTAACAAGTAAGTACTCCCGTACCATTTATTATTATTTCATTTTTACAATATGACTACTCGTAATATCGACTCTACATCTCGCAATACAAAAGATGAATCCAAAAATAGTGGAGGTTCACAGTCTGATGGAAGTTCAAAATCAGACGGAAAGGGAAAAGGTGGTAATTCATCTTCAAGTAAATAATCTTTTCTTTCTCAGATTCGTTTTATATGCAATTTAACTTTACATTTTATGTTTACTCAAGAAAATAATAAAAATTCTGGTGGAAGTCCAGGAGGTTCACAGTCTGCAGGAGCAGATCCAAAAGATAAGGAGAGTACTAATCCAAATCCAGATAGAAACACAGAAATCTGAAGTAACGGTCCTGATTCGAAATCTTGAAATAGCGGTTCTGATCCCAGTTCAAATAACCGATAGTCCATGAATTTCAAAAATATCTCTCCGACGGAGGGATATTTTTTTGTGAAGGGATTACATTTTATATATCAATCCAGACAGCGAGTACATCGTAGATCAGGTAGAAAAAATCTCTCAAACGAATGAGAGATTTTACGTTTCAAGATGGTGCAACCAGCAGGGCTCGAACCTGCGACCTCCTCCTTCGCAGGGAGGCGCTCTAATCCAACTGAGCTATGGCTGCAAATAAGGGTTTACACCTTTAGATTTTTGGATTTTTAGAGGAGCGTGGGCATTCTATAGATTTTTCACTTTTTGCAAGACTTTTATCTCAAGTGACGGCTCAAAAATCCCAATAATCCAAAATCCCAACTATCCAGATCGTGGCACCCCATAAAAATCAAGACCCTTGAGGTCAGTCATTGATTTCGTGATATAATTTTTCTTTTTCCCCTTCTTGAAAAATCCACGTTCATCGATAATACCGATCTCCACGAGCTGATCGATATTCTTCGTTGGAAGCTTTTTTTTCGGAAATGCCTCTTTATTCTGCATGTATCGAGTTCTCTTTTTATAGGAGAGATTGAATCGTGACTGTTTATTCTCATTTCCCGTGTATACAAGAGCCATCTTTTTCTTTCCTTTCGAAAGCTTTCGGGCAGCGGCTTGTTTTTTGACGATACTAGATTTGAGTCCGTGACTGTTAGCCATAGTATTAGAGTATTGGAACTTTAGAGTATTAGAATATTTGGAGGAACTATGGGCTCGAATTTCAGAGGAGCAGGAAAGATTATTTACTGTCGGTGAGAGATCTCTTATATCGGATAAAACCGGATAAAAGTTTCAATACAGTTTCTATCTCGCCTGTAATGGTTTCATGAAAAGCATCTCAGATATGTCCGAGCCGGTACGATAGAATTACTTGTGTCTCGAGCTCCATAGCAGAACCTCTTGCAATAGTGAGAAATCGGATTAATTCAGCGTTTGACGATCTTCACATTCACTCGGCGATATTGCTCGGGATCGAGAGAGACGCACGTTTCATTTGATCAGATAGGTTGTACGTGAGACTTTTCGGAAGAGTTTCACATACTTGAAAAAAAGTTTCAGCCAGCTTCATTGATCTTTCCCAGACTTCCAGATTCTTATAGTGAGTATTCATTTTTTCTAAAAATCCAATAGTCCAAGATTCTACAATCTAAAATGGAGCGGGGAAACGGGTTCGAACCGTCACACCCAAGGGTTGAAGCCTTAGTACACTCACTCTTTTATGTTACCCCCGCATGAGATAATGGACAATGTACAATGAAAAATGTACAATGTAGAGCTCGGGCAGTATATAAAAATGAGTCAAAAAGTCAAAAATCTCTTTGGATTTCGAGATTTTTTTCTATATTCGATATATGAATACTTCACCGAATACATCACTTCTCCATGAGATTCTCGAAGCACTCCTTACGGATCCAACTGTTATAACGAAAGAAGGTTTTCAAAAACTCAAGAATGCTATCCTCGGAAAGTATGGAGAAAAAGAAACGCCGACCTCGATAGAACTGATTGCTCATTATGCTGCATGAATCTCATCTGGCACATACCGAGAAGATTCTCGTGTGAGGAAAGTTCTCAGAAAAAGACCGATTCGTTCTCTTTCCGGAGTTTCAGTGATCTCCCTCCTCACCAAGTTTTGGGGATGTCCAGGTAAGTGTGTCTATTGTCCCACATATGACAATCTCCCAAAAAGCTATATCACGGATGAACCAGCAGTACAGCGAGCGGAGATGAATGCATTCGACCCATTTCGTCAGGTGCAGAATCGACTCCAATCACTCTCGATGACGGGGAATGCGATCGCAAAATGTGATGTACGTGTTATCTGAGGAACATGGAGCGTTTATCCGAGAGAGTATCAGGAGGATTTTATTCGGAGTATTTATGATGCGCATACGAGTTTCAGGAGTTCGCAGTTCGCAGTTCGCAGTTCGCAGTCAGAACAAGGGAATCCATTTTTTGGTTCTGAAGCCCAAGATTCCAATATTCCAACATTTGAACAGTCACCCACTCTCGATAAGGCAAAAAAACGAAATGAAACTGCCTCGAGTCGAGTTATTGGTATTGCCATCGAGACCCGTCCCGACTGGATTGATGAGGAAGAGTTGATATGCATACGCAACTATGGAGTCACTCGAGTGGAGATAGGGTATCAGACGACGGATGATCGAATTAACGAGATCAATAAACGAGGTCATGGAAATCAGGAATCTATACGTGCAACCCGTCTCTTGAAAGATGCTGGTTTCAAGGTCGTAGCTCATATGATGCCTGGACTCGTCTGATCGACGCCAGAAATCGATAGAGCATCGATGGCAGAAGTATTCGATAATCCTGACTATCGTCCTGATGAGATGAAGATCTATCCTATGGTGGTGACGCCTCACTCAGAACTCGAGGATATCTGGCGTCGATGAGAATTCATCCCTTATGATGATGCCACGCTCATTCCCCTCATGTCTGATCTCCAGGGTATGCTTCCTGAGTATCTGAGGCTCAATCGTATGTATCGAGATATCCCAGCGAGTCAGATCCTCGCAGGGTCAAAACTCGCGAACCTCAGACAGATTACGGAGGTGAATATGCGTGCTCGCGGGATCGTCCGTCGAGATATCTCAGCCCGAGAGATCCGGGCTCGTGACAATGATCCTCATACGGCAATCCTCGATATCACTTTCTATGAGGCAAGTGGTGGTCATGAATACTTCCTCCAGTATATTGATCCGATTGATCGGACCATCTTTGGGTTGGCACGACTGCGTATTCCTTCACAGTATTTCACAGGAGAGACACATTTTATACCAGTATTGGATCGGGCTGCCATCATCCGTGAGCTCCATGTCTTCGGTGATCAGCTCTCTATCGGTGTTCCGTCAGATGGATCAGGACAACATATGGGATTCGGACGGCGGATGATGGCGGAAATGGAGCGGATCGTTCGGGAAAAGTATGAACAAATCGAGTGTATCGCAGTTATAGCAGGAGTCGGCGCAAAAGAATACTACAAAAAACTTGGATATACGGATGCAGATAGCTATATGATAAAAAAGTTGACAAATTAAAAAATTATATTTTTACTTGACTCAATAGATATACATGCACTGGTAGTGTTAGTAGTATACATACACACATAAAAAAGTCTCTATATTTCTCCTTTTTTTTTCTGTAATACCTGTATAATTCCCACGTCTTTATTTTTTTCTTCCCCCTTATGAAGCTCACTACGCGTGGTTTTACCCTCGTCGAACTCATGATCGTTATCGCGATCATCGGTATCCTTGCTGCTGCCCTCTTCCCATCTATGACTGCCTATCTCAAGCGTTCTCGTGATGCTGCTCGTGTCTCAGGTACAAAGGATATATCCACTGCTGCTGGTGCTTTCTTTACTGATAGAGAACGTTATCCTGATTCTACAAGTGTCGCTCCGATGGGTTGTGTTGGAAATTCTCTTACTACTGGATTTTCTACTGTCTATCTTCCAAAAGGTATTCCTGTTGACCCAACCTCAACCAATGATAATGGCTGTGGTAGTAATGGAAATTACGGTTATGGTTCAGGTAAAAATGCAACTTCATTAGCACCACAGTTTTTCTTGACTACTAAGTTCGAAAACGTCAATGGTGGAAATACTGGTTCTATAGCTTGATACACTGGAGCTAATAGAACCACTGGTCTCGGAACTCCTACTAAGGGAGCGGGTGCATTCTATGTTCTCTCGAATTAGTTCTGATACCCGATTTGAACTATTATCTCGAATTCATTGATACTACTCATTGAGTAAGAAGCATATGATCCTCTCGTATTCCGAAAAGAACACAAGAAAAGTCATACGCTTTTTCCTGGTGCGTTATATCAACTATAGATCCAGATGCTCGTGCAGCATACTCAGGATATTCGTGGATACGATTGATGGATTATAGTTGACAGAAATATAAAGTTCTGATACTCTCGAGTGACCATTAGACATACAGAAAAGAAAAAGTCTCTATATTTCTCCTTTTTTTTTCTGTAATACCTGTATAATGCCCACGTCTTTATTTTTTTTCTTCCCCCTTATGAAGCTCACTACTCGTGGTTTTACCCTCGTCGAACTCATGATCGTTATCGCGATTATCGGTATCCTTGCCGCTGCACTCTTCCCATCTATGACAGCTTACCTCAAGCGTTCACGTGACGCTGCTCGTGTCTCAGGTACAAAAGATATTTCTACTGCTGCAGGCGCATTTTTTACTGATAGAGAAAGATATCCTGATTCTGAACCAACCACTGGTTGTGCTGGAAGTTCTACTGCTACCGGGTTTTCTACAGTCTATCTCCCTAAGGGTATTCCTGTAGATAATACTTCAACCAATAATAATGGTTGTGGACCGAACGGAAGATATGGCTATGGTTCTGGTAATAATTCAACCGGCAATGTGCCACAATTTTTCCTTACTTCCCAGTTCGAAAACGTCAATGGTGGAAATACTGGTTCTATATTCGGATATACTGGGCAAAGTGTAATAATCAATCTCGGAACTCCTACTAAGGGAGCAGGTGCTTTCTACGTTCTCTCGAATTAATTTTTATAAAATCCCTCCATATGCTGGGGGGATTTTTCTTGTAAGTATATATATGAAATTTCCTATTCGTGGGTTTACCCTCGTCGAACTCATGATCGTTATCGCGATTATCGGCATCCTTGCCGCTGCCCTCTATCCAGCGATCACGAACTATATCGGACGATGAAGAGATGCACAGAGAGTAGCGCATCTCAAGGATATAGGAACGGCATTGACGAACTTTGCGAGTGATAATAAAGAAGACTATCCTGCCACTCTGGCTGATTGTGACCTCTCCGGTTCCCTTATGGTATTTCTGAATAAAGAACTCAAGGACCCTTTTCCAACGAGAAATCATGGATGTGGTCCGAATGGATTTTATGGATATGGTACAGGGGTGATCAATGTGACGCAATATTATGGTGTCAGTGCTGATCTCGAGACAGAGTATGGTGGATACTGGGCTGCATCGGGCTCGAATAATCCATTTACGGGAACACTTGATGCAGGGGATATCAATAACCTGAAGTTCAATCTCTGAAAAGGGAAAGGTCCACTGTATGTACTGTCTCAGTAGAAAATCTTCCAAAATAAAAAATCCGCTTAAGCGGATTTTTTTGATATCAAAATGGCGGAGGGACAGAGATTTACCCCTCTCGTGTGCACCCCATTCGAATGTCGTCTTGCTTCGCAAGTCTCGTTCTCAGGAGTATGGCTCGTACTTTGTACTCACACATCGTGCCGACTTCGTCGGACACTCGCACTCGGGAGTATGGCTCGTCCCGAATACTCGGGACTCGCACACGTTCTCATCTCTGTCTATACTTCATCATTTTTGTTTTCAAAAAGCCCTCTTTCGAGGACTTGTGTAAAAACAAATGGCGGAGGGACAGAGATTCGAACTCTGGGTACCTTGCGGCACGGCAGTTTTCAAGACTGCTGCAATCAACCACTCTGCCATCCCTCCGGATGTGTGGTAGGGGCAGTATAGGGAAGTGCGATTATTTGTCAAAATTATTTTGCATTTTCCAGGAAAAGAGATAGACTGTCTAAGAAGTAATACGAACTCTTCATACTGAGACGGTAAAAATACCTCTTCTCAAATAAAAAAGACATCTGTCAGGATGTCTTTTTTATTTCTGGATTAACGAAAAAATATCGTTATCCGAATTCTCCAAAAGGAGAAGGTAATACGAGTTCTCATACGAGAATTGGTAAAGAGTAAACCTCTCCACTCTCCGCAGAAAATGGAGAGCTCCGATAGTATAGGAGAATACATTACTCTGTCAAAGTATTCAGGATGGTTTCATATACCTCTTTTCTCCGATCCTGATCATGAAATTTCAGCATCGTATCGGAGATGATAATGCCTTCTGGACTTCAGGATTTTTTCCATGAGCGAAGGGAATAGGGAAGGAGGAAAAACCGGATCAACTGATTGAGATGGTGCATGAAGAAAAAAAGGATTTTCGATGAATTTTTTTTTCGAAGATTCTGGAATCAGAATTCCTGATTCTCTTCTTTTTGTTGAGGAGGGATACTGACCCAATTATTCATATCGAGAAAACTATCATAGGTATTATCTCTCTCATAGATAGGCTTCATAGAGGAGATCCAGTAGTAGAGATAGATATCATTATCGAGTGCAATCTCCTTCATATCGAGTGCCTCGGTCGTCACGAAAAATGAGAGACAGAAATTCCCACGAATATCCTCGCCGTGTCGCCAAACACCATGGAAGAAAAGCTGAGTAGTGATGCAAAAACGTACAAACCATATCATATCAGGCTCTGTCACGATAAAGAGATCGATATCAGAATCCTCATGCGTCGCATACATCGAGAGAGAATTCACGACTGCGATCATCTCGATTCCAGGAATCCATGTGAGTTTCTGGATATATTTTCCTGCACGGTGAAAGAGCTCTATTTCTCGTTCATTGGGGAATTGTTTTACTCCCATGAGTATATCGAATTGCTCTTTATGGAGTTCTGAGAGATTGCGAATTTCAGTATCGTTTCACATATTTATTTGAGTTTCTTGATAGCTTCACGGACTTTTTCTGCGAGTGGGAGATCAGAGCTCAGTGTCTCGATGATTTCCTCGACCCGAGTTTTATCGTATCCCATCTGGACGAGTGAACTGATGACGAGGGTATTATTTGCATGCTTGGGTGTCGAAACCTGAGTGTGTTGGGATGTTTTAGAAAAGTTGATCGAGCCCTTAAGGTCGACGATGATTTTCTGAGCTGTTTTTTTCCCAATCCCAGGGACACTCGAGAGGAGGATGTCGTCCTCGAGGTGGATCGCTTTCATGAGATTCTCATGACCGAGACCGAGGAGGGCGAGGGCTGTCTTCCCCCCGACACCATTGACTTTATTCAGTTCTCGAAAAAGTGATCGTTCATCAAAACTCGAGAATCCGAAAAGAGTTTCGCTCATTTCTGTCTGATGATGGTGAATCCAGAGCGACGATTCTCTCCCGATGAGGACACTTGAGAGGAGGATAGGAGATGCATATACATCGAAACCGAGTCCTGTTCACTTCACTTCGATCGTGATCGTGATGCCATCGATCATGAGTAGCGTTCCGGTGATATGAGAGTACATAGTGAGATAGAGCTTAGAACTTAGGAATGAGAACTGAGGTTTTTGGTGGGGATGAAACGAGAGAAAATGAGTTCTCTTTTTCTTTGCATTATATCCAATCCCTATAGAATTGCGATATGAAAAAAAATATTGATATTCTCCTCTCCGTCATCGATAACTATGGTGATATGGGATTCGCATGTGAGCTCCTGATCGGACTCGAGAGAATATATCCATGAGTATTTATATACCATATCTGGACGGATGATATCTGAGTCGTTACGAGTTTTTTCGAGAAAAATAGCGATTCACTCCCTGAGTATTATGTGAATATGTTAGAAAAATTTGGTGAGGATAATCAATCATCATTCTGTATTTCACTCTTTCATGGCTTTATTCCAGAGAGACGATTTTTCCAGAATCCTTCGATGATCCTCAGAATAGACTATCTCTCTCTCGATCGTGTATGGATGAGGAATCATGAAAAAGAGCATATCGGTTCCACAGAAGGCAGGAAAATTATCGAAATTATACCTTCGCCATTTCCACAGTGATGAGGAATATTCCCTTGTCCGATATGAAAATATACACGCCAGGATATCGCAGACATGTTTTCCTTGGATTGTTCGAAAGAATGGATTTCGATTTTTTCCTATCCTCAGACACTGAGTGCAAGCATAGATTTTACGATTATTCCACACGATCGAGAAATACTCCTTCTCGGAGTTCCCACAGAAATACAGAAACAGATTACATATAAAAATATCCACTATCTTCCCTTTCTCCCACTGGATCTCTTTCATCATGTTCTTGCTCATAGTCTCTGGAGTATCATCCGTGGTGAACTCAGTTGGATGAATATGGTGGCTCTTGAGAAGCCATTTTTCTGGGATATGTACAAGTCTCTCGGTGGGTTTCCAGAAGAGCAGAGTCGACAGTTTCTCGAACTATTTGAGGTATCATCGAATTATCGAGGCATCCATAATCATATCAATACGGGATTCCCGTGAAAATTCTCTCTTCACGAGTGTGAATATTTGCTCATGTCCTGAAAATGAAATATGAGCCTGAAAAAAAAGAAACCGAAGGATCTCATCCATGAAGTAAAAAAATTTATTGACAGTTTCTATTTTTCCCTATAATCACAGGGCTTCGCCACAGTGCAGAGGCATAGTCTCAAAAACATGCCAATGTAGCTCAGCTGGTTAGAGCGCGGGACTCATAAGCCCGAGGTCGGCGGTTCAAGCCCGCCCATTGGCACCATCATATCGCGGAGTAGAGCAGTGGTAGCTCGCAAGGCTCATAACCTTGAGGTCGTATGTTCGATTCATACCTCCGCAACCATCTATAGACCATCCTGAGTATTGATTCAAAGAAAATGTGAAAAAAATGTGAAAAACTTTTTGCATTTCTGAATAATCCTATTATACTCACTTCCACACGTTCTTTACTTCTTATTTTTTCTCATTATGCGTATCGCATTACTTTCTATTGCCCTCATCACTCTCCTCTCTGCATGTACTGCACCGAGCAAGACTCCAGTTGTACCAACTCCTGAGACAACTACAGTTACTGTCACAGATGTTCCTGCTCCAACTCCAATGCCTGTTCCTGAGCCTATGCCTGTACCAACTCCAACTCCTGTAACTGATGTAGCTCCAGCTCCAGCTCCAGCTCCAGCTCCAGCTCCAGCTCCAGCTCCAGCTCCAGCTCCAGCTCCAGCTCCAGCTCCAGCTCCAGCTGCGAAATAATTCTGAATATATGTAAAATCCACTGAAAAGTGGATTTTTTATTTGTATTTTTTCGTGATTTCGGATAATATGCAAGGGATAATAACCTCTACGAAATATATGACAGGAATCAATACACCACAATGATTATCAGAATCTGTTGATAACAATACTTCTGGAAATAGAGTCAAGAAAAATATACTAGAACTTCTCGAAGAATCAACAGAGGCGAGGGCATTTCGAGATTCTGCGAGTCAGGCAGATCTCCTCCAGAGACTCAAAAATAAT
Source organism: Candidatus Altimarinota bacterium (assembly GCA_043756665.1). Classification (GTDB taxonomy): domain Bacteria; phylum Patescibacteriota; class Gracilibacteria; order BD1-5; family UBA2023; genus STC-74. Next base: position 9,683 of record JAYUQR010000056.1, read on the forward strand.
CCGCACCTTGTTGCTGAAGAAATCCGATCAGAAATGAATGATAGACTCAGAAACAGTCATGATCAGTATAGAGATGATATGGTGGCAGAGATTCTCAAATCTGAAAATGCGAGCTCATCCACAATACCTCAGTCTATAAAGAATATAACGGATGCGACGATCCTCGAAAAACTCAACATATTTCTCTTGAGCACGAAGTCCGCACAGGGTAAACTGAAAAATAAAGTACGATCCCTCTTTGCTGACGAAGTATTCGATAAGGACTCACCTAATGCTGCTGACAATCGTGAGGCACTTGATAACTGGATCGGACAGCATAATGAAAGTGCAATCCGTAAATATCTCAGATCTCCAACACTTCTGAGAAAACATCTAAGGAGGGATTGTTTTCATGATACAATGGATTCTTTCCAAGATAGAAATTCTATGTATTTCTTCGAAAAACTCTGAATAAAATGGGAAACCCTCACAGAAACAGAGCAAAATCTATGCATAAGGCTCAGAACCAATACGGGAATAGTGAAACCTTGAGCTCGATGAGGAATTATCAATGAGTTCAATCATCAAGATATTCGATGATACCTACGTATTATCGATAAGGCAACTTGTACAAGTGCTCAGAAACTCGAATCGAAGAAAGACCTTATCCGAGAGTTCCTTCCTACGACAACTCCACAATTTCTCGTAGAAATGTGAATAATAAATGAGCAACAAGCTCGAGAAAAAGTGAAAACTTGACTTGAGGCTATTCTCTGAGAATGATACTTCGAACTATGATCAGACGATGAGAAGCGTGAAAAACAGAGATTCCTGGAGGTATCATATACAAAATGACAATATATCGAGATTCCTCTAGAGGAGTACTTATCTGATAATGATTTTATTGAAAGATTATTCGACGCCTCGATGCGCTCTACAACGCCATTGACGAAAAATATGGCGAAAGATATGCAAGATATTGTAACTGGACTTCAAAATACTCAGTTTGATCTCTGAACTATGAAAATCACTCCAGATGCACGGGGATGATGGCATACGAGTTTCGTAGAAAATCTCACTCAACTCAAAGCGAAAGATCCTACAAAGCCACAAGTAAAAAATGCTCAGAATTTTCAGGAAGGATCATATATCCGCATCGGGCAAGATAGAAATGGAAAAAAAGAATATAGATACTTTCGTATAGCTAAGACTGATGTTCGGCTCTCTATGCCGTCAGATATCCAAGATAAAGATGGAAATAAGGTCAGTCACCGATGAATCACCATGGAGGACTGGTCAGGGGAAGGTGATGGTATGGTCATGCCAGGGAGGCAAAAATGAGTCAATGACTGGCCTTATGCAAAACTCGCAACATTACTGAGTAAGCCTGGAGATGAAATCGAGATCATCACTGCTGATGAAATGCAATCCAGACGCATATCAAAGTGAGAGGATAAGATTAATACTACGTATTCGGTGAATGACGTCTATAATTCTATAGAAAAACTCGAAGATGCACTCTGATGGAAACCAGAAAAATGATCCATCTATAGTACGAAAGATGTAAAATGAGGTTCTGATATCTTTATAGAGATATTGAGTATCGATCCTGAAAATGGAAAGATGATCATCTCCGATGGGATCGGTGATTTTCCAGTCAGTTTCGCGCAATTCTATGAGATAGCTACAGAGCTCAAACTCAGGGAAATCGGAAAGTATAAGACAGATACTGATATCAATTCCATCATCCAAACCCTTGGTGATGGATTCAAGGATCTGTCTTTCGAAAGTGGGGGTATCTTCCAGACGGTTAAGGATCAGCATGGGCATAATAAAAAAATCCGTATCAGTCACTTCATGAATGAGGATGGTGAAGGTATGTATTGTGATTCTCTCACTTCTGGATGAGCCCAGGTGTCATTTGGGAAAGTAGCAAAAAATAAAAAGGGTGATGATTGGGGGGATATGAAGTGAAAAGCGAATCTCAAGGCGTTCTCGGGGAGTTCACGTACATTATCTATGGCAGGATTTCTGAATCAGATCAGAGACAATGGCTATAAACCCTATATGAACCCGAAGGAGAAGGGTGATGAAATCGATCATGAAGATCATCAGCTCCATAGTCATGGGACAGTATGGTGAAAGATCATGAACTGGACGAGTTTCTCAAATATCAGCAAGGCATTCGATCTCTATAAACATGCCTGGGAGCATAAGATGGAGAAGAATTCGAAATTTCAGGCAGCACGATTCGCCGATAAATATCTCACGAAACTCATGCCCGAGGGAATGCGTTATTCTCTGCGATCTGAGGCTGCAGGAGCACAAAATGAAGCCATGGAATGAGTTCTCAAAATGCTCGAAGAGATGAATGGAAAAACCGCTCGACTCCATGTCCGAAATCATATCCTCCTCAATGATGACGCCAAATTCGAAGAAGTTCTCGCATGACTCCTCTATATATCGAAAAAAACGGGTCAACTCTATCCAGAAGAACTCTCCGATCTCAAGAACTCAAAGCTCTGGTTTACCAAGCTCGCAATCACTCAAGGGTATAGCACTCGATATTCTCGAAAACAGCTCATGCAAAAGTGTATCGAAAAAACTGATAAAGGTGCTGAAGATCCGAGTGCTATCTCGGAAATGGATCTCGTCGAGCGTCAACTCAAGTATTATGAAGGAATGAATTTCCGTATCCCTCCGAATATTGCTCCGAAATTCCCATGAGCCCTCGTAGAAGGGAGTAAATGAAATAAGGAAAAATGAGAACTTGAAGTGAATCAACGTTCCAATATCAGTCAGATGAACAAATATGCTCTTTCGAAGCTCAATGTGGGAGAGGGATGGAAGGCAATGGGGTGTATAGACAGACTTCATACAAAAAATGGAAGTCCTACTCAACTCAATGCAATTCCATTCACGCTCCTTATGTCAAATATGCCTGAGTATCTGGGATCAGAGTTCCGTAAAGCACTTCACTCTGAATGAACTGGATCGAGAACATCGCATGCATTCAAATTCGGGAATGAGATGTCCCTTGTCAATACCTATCGTAGTGTCGTATGAATTGCAGCAGCGGAGGTGGCTCGGAGAACAAAAAATCCTTGAATTCTCTCCGAATTAGAGAAAATAGAAAAACAAAGACATCATATCGGTGAAGAGAGTCATAGGAAAAAGACAGAAGATGATCAGAAAGATTGGATCAACTCTATCTATGATTTTTGGATGAAATATGGAGATAAACTCCAGCCGATCCTCCAGATGAGTGATACTTTTATTGATGCAGAAACAGAGTTTGGGACTAATGACAGTACAAAAAATTTCTGCAAGACTTATAAAGATAGATTTGCAACTACAAGTGGTATGCAGAACAAACAATTATTAGAAAGTTGAGCAATATATACAAAAAATTCGAATGTTGCAGAAGGTAACATGGTTCCTGATCATACCCCGTTTGCATTTACGAATATGGTCAATGCTTCTTTTTCTGCTATATATTCTCAAAGTGGTATGATGGGTACTAGTCAGTCAAATTCAACAGCTTATACTGAAATATTCGCACCATGAGTACTTGGTGCACTGTACAAGCTTCGTAATCTCTCAGAAGAAGATATACCGCCATGAATGAGTCTAGAAAATGTTCAACGAAAACGATTCCAAGAATATTTTGCTGCTATTATGTATTATCTTCGTACAAAGTGAACAAACCCACCAGAAATTATGCTAGGTTGAGGCAAGGACGGTAGACCAAAAATGAATTATATCATTGATTTGGAAGAGTATTGATTCAATTTGAAGTCATCGGACTTTGGATGAAAGTTTACTACGAAGCCAGCCTGAGCAGAAATCGAGCCAAATACACAGATACCGAATCCACTGGTAATTGATAGTAGAAATGATAGACTCCGCTGTGAAGAAATGTTTCAGAATTTTAGAATGACAACAGCTCGAGTTACGGCAACAACAGCTCGAAATGTTTGAGATACATTTGATTATGAGTGATATTGAGGGTAAGTCCCCACTCCCGCACATGCCACAGACGCTACCTGATACCACCATTTTACCTGACATTCACCTGAATATTCTGAAATATTGGAATAGATTCCAATAAAATCGATAAAAGTTTGGACTTTATTCCAATAAAAGATATACTCTAGGTATATTCTCTCTTTCTCTATGAATTTCAATCAATTTTTCACCCTCCAGCGTGAGCTCATCGATACTGTAGATGCGAGATGACGATTCGTCTCAGATGAGATCGTGTGGGGTGATCGGTGTATCGGTATCCTATGACCGCGTGGCATCGGAAAGACCACCATGCTCCTCCAATACCTGAAAACGCAAGAGAGTGATCGATCGCTCTATGTGAGCCTCGATCATGTCTATTTCTATGATCAGGATCTTTTCGCTTTCGTAGAGTGATTCGTCCGTGAATACGGAGGAACGTGTATCATCCTCGATGAGGTCCAGAAATACAAGAACTGGTCTCAGGTGATCAAGAGTCTCTATGATAGTTTCCCGAAACTCCAGATTCTCTTCTCTGGGAGTTCCAGTACAGATCTCAGAGGTGGTACGGGGGACCTCTCACGTCGGGCACTGATCTATACGCTTTCGGGGTGTAGTTTCCGAGAATTTCTCTTTCTCGAAAAGAAGATTGCTCTCGAAAAGTATACGATCGAAGATATCTTCGAAGGCAAGAAATCTCTCCCCTATGATGCTCGTATGCTCGAATATTATAGAGAATATATTGAGTATGGGTACTATCCGTATCTCTATGATGTGCATCCTCAGACGAGGGAAATGCGAGTCCGCGAAACGGTAGATAAGACACTCTATGAGGATATAGCGGGATTCTATGCTATACAGTCGAGTCATGTCTTTCTCCTCAAGAAACTCCTCACCTATATTGCCTCCATACCACCAGGGTCTATGAGTATCAATAAGCTCGCAAAGACCCTCGAAATCGATCATAAGACCGTTTCTCGCTATCTCGAAATCCTCGAAAAATGAGGGCTCATACGGTATCTGAAAAAGGATGCGCATGGCTATAATCTCCTCAAGAATACAGAAAAAATCTATCCAGATAATCCTACGTGCCTCCTGGCGCTCTCACGAGATCCCACTGACTCGAATCTCGTCGGTACGATTCGCGAACTCTTCGCACTGCTGCATATGGATATAGGGAAGTATCCGATCGCGTACTCTTCACAGGGGGATATGATCATCGATGGTACGTATACGATCGAAGTCTGAGGAGCGAATAAGAGTATGAACCAGCTCCAGTGAATACCAAAAAGTTTTCTCCTTCTCGATAATATGCTCCTCCAGACAGAGAAAAATATTATACCACTCTGGGCTCTCGGACTTATGGTGTAATCCTTATACTTCCACTCCCCGCACATGCCAGAGACGGTGCCCGATGGTACCGTCTTTTTTCGGCATGATACCGATGAAGTCGATACGGATCTGCTCATCAGGGATGCGGTGTTTCCCCACGTAGAACATCACACTTCGTTTGAGAATACGTCGCTTATTCGGCGTGAATGTATCGAGTGGATGGGCATGTGACTCATCGAAACGGTAACGCACTTCGATGAATACCGTGATGGTTCCATCTCGTGCGATGATATCGATCTCACCTCACTTGATCGTGTAATTCATCTCGACAATCTCATATCCCTTTCCCTCGAGGTATTTCCGAGCGGTCTCTTCCCCAGTATATCAGATGGAGCGACGGGATTCCATAGGATTATCTCTTATGAGTTGTGAGGAATTCAGTGAGCCAGTTCTCGAACTCTTTCCCGATCTCTGGATGGCGCATAGCAAAATCTACAGAGGTTTTCATGTATTCGAGCTTGTTCCCTGTATCATAATACCGTCCATTCTCTATCTCGACAGCATAGAGTGGGACTCATTCGGAGTGGAGGAGATTGATCGCATCGACGAGCCATATTTCTCATCATTTTCCTGGTTTTATAGAACGCAGGGCTCGAAATATCTCTGGTGGGAGGATATAGGCACCATGCGTCGCAAGGTTGCTCGGAGCATTCTCTGGATCAGGTTTTTCGACGATAGTATTGATTCTATAGACATTTCCTTCCACGAGGGTTACGTCCGCGATCCCATATCGCTTCAGATCCTCTTTTTTCTCGATGCGTACCCCGCTGATGACTATACCTCAGTATTTCTCATAGACACTCATCATCTGCGAGAGTCTCGCAGGAGTAGAATAGATAAATTCATCTCCCCACAGCACTGCGAATGGCTCATCTCAGACCACACTCTCAGCAGAGAGGACGGGACTCCCATTTCCATAGGGTCACTTTTGTCGAACATAGATAAAATTTGCCATCTCAGCAATTTTTATCGTTTCCTCGAGGAGTTTATCTTTTCATCCCATTTTGAGATTATTGACGAGATCTTGATTCGGATTATCGAAGTGATCTTCTATCGCTCTTTTTTGTGATCCAGTGACGATAACGATATCTTTGATCCCACTGGCGACGGCTTCCTCCACGACATACTGGATGACGGGCTTATCCACGATGGGGAGCATTTCTTTCGGTTGAGCCTTCGTTGCGGGGAGGAACCTCGTTCCGAATCCTGCCGCAGGGATGATACATTTTCGTATTTTTTGCATAGTGTTACTCGAGAGAATTATGAGAGGATTATATCGACTTTTCGAGAGTTGCAAGGGAAAGTAGATAACCAAACATTATAGGCATCTGATACAGGACAACCACAAGGGTTGCCCCTACAGAACCATTCCCTAAAACCTAATCCCTAAGATCTCACTTCTCCCGAATATACATACCATCTCAGAAGCTAAAGAATCGATATTTTCCCTCAATAGCATGCGAATATATTTTTTCTATAGATTCTCGTCCCATGAATGCACTGACAAGTACCAAAAGGGAGGATTCTGGGAGGTGGAAATTCGTAATGAGCTCATCGATGATGCGGAATACGTATCATGGAGTGACATAGATCGACGTGGAAAAAGTAAGTGATTCTGCTCGCGATTCATAGGAAATATTCTCTATCCAGTTATGATCACCAAGATCTTGAGTGAGAGTATCCCAATATGCTCTCGTATCCTGATCGAGTAATTCCTTCAGTTCCTCATCGATCGACCGCCAGAGAGAGGGAAGAGATTCGAGGGTTCGACAGACAGTCGTACCGACAGCGATGAGTTTTTTTCCTGTATTTTTGTACTGAGCAATTTTCTGAAATATTTCGAATTCTACCTCAATGACCTCTCGATGGATCTGATAGTCTCGGATATCCGTGACATCAATTCCCTTAAATGTGCCGAGTCCGACATGGAGGGTGACGTATTCTTTCGGATTGTGTATACTCTCGAGGAGCTCATCCGTGAAGTGGAGTGACGCTGTAGGTGCAGCGACTGATCCATCGACACGTGCAAAACGGGTCTGGTAATCTGCCTCTTTTTCTTTCGAATACTCGATATAGGGAGGGAGAGGAAGTTCTCCATATTGTTCCATGATGGATTCGATAGTGACTCCGTGTGTTTCGAGGATTCTTCCTGTTTCGGTCTGTGAGATCACTTCGATCCATCACTGTTCGAATGGGATTCTCGTTCCGATCTTGAATTTTGATCCTGGACGTACGAGTGCCTCGAACTGATTTCAGGTAGTTTTCTGACAAAAAAGGATCTCTCCTTCCTTAATACTCCCATGAGTATTATCATTTCGGATAATTCATCGATCTCTGAGGGGGATACGAGCCCGAAGAACCCTGGAATTATTAAAAAAAAGTACTCTATTCCCGGGAATAATATCACTGAGTTCACGGAAAGTTCACTCTTGCTCTATCATGCCTGTACTCCGATCACATACGATAAGCCGAGCATCATGATGCGGATGGACTGCTTCTTGGGCAATAAGTCCATCAGGAAGGGTATATGAGTAGGATCGGATATCGAAGTCAGACATATTCGAGTAGAATTTTATTTTACCGCAGTATACTGCAATTGCTAGAGTTGACAATCTTTTATCGAGAGATTCTCTTGGGCTTTCGTCACTTTTTTGTATCATGCCATTATGATACGCTCTATTTTTCTCTTCTGCATGCTCCTTGGCTTCACGGGCTGTAGTATCGATGGATCTCTCACCTCTCAGAAACCGATTTCTTCAGAAGTAGCAGTTCCGACATATCTGCAATCACTTGATCCTGATATGAGAGTGGATCTCGCAAAAAAGAGGAAAAATTATATTTCAGGAATCAGAAAATGAGATTACTATTCTCTGAGAAATAATCCTGAAGAGGCACTGAAATATTACCTCACTATTGCAGAGAAAATACCGAATGATCAAATTATTCGCAAAAAAATTGCCCATGTCTATTTTCTCCAAAAAAATTGGAAGGCAGCTTATATGAATTATATACTCGTTCCTATCGAGGAACTCACTGATCTTGAAAAAAATGAAATGTTCCAGTCTCTTTTTTTTGATGATTCCCAACTCGATCGTATCGGTGAAGTTCAGAAAATTCCGAGCAGTACGGGATCTCGAGAATACTATCGAGTTATAGATACATGTTATTGAGGGATCCATAATTGTATCATCGCTATTGAGTGATACAGTGGGGACTCTCTCGAACTGCTCGACCTCAAAAAGGTCATACAGGATGCAGCTGAAATCAGTCCAGATTTCCAGTACAGGAACCTTTCAGTTGCTGCGAAATTTTATGAACTCAATATGTATGGTGTGAGTTCACGTTTTGCAGAACAAATTCTCAAGATACGTCCAGACTATTATGAGGTCCAGAAACTTCTCTGATTCACCTATGCGGAACTGTGAAAATATGGAGATTCGAAAAAATATCTCCTCGAGTATATCGAAAAGAACCCGAATGATCTCGAGACGATTATCCGAATCGGAGAAGTATATTCCCACTTAGGCGATATTGTTTCCTCGAATCTTTTTTATAATAATGCCCTGATTGCTGGCTATACTCCAAAAACTGACATTGAGCGACACCTTGCCTATAATTACTCGATTCTGGGCGATTCAGCTGCCCTTATCCGAGTCATGAACTATCTTTTACAAGAAAAAGATGTAAGAGAAGATGATTTTGCCGTCGGGATTTCGATCGCACTTTCAGAAGGAGAGTTGAAACGGGCCCAAATGTGGACTGATGCTTGATTGGCCATGTTTCCATGATCCCGTACCCTCATACCACTTGCGATGGAATCATATCGCCTTACGGGGAATAGAGATGCAGCTCAGATGTTGGCAGAAAATGGAGATCAAGTGACTTTTTCTGAGAATCCGAATTTTCTCCTCCAAAAATGAATACTTTTGTTCGATCAAGAAAAATATGATGATGCAAAGAAGATCTTCGAAACTCTCTGAGATCGAGAAGAGTGGCCTGAGATTTCTCTAGAAGCGCAGACCTATATCCGATCTATCGAAAATATCGAATCCGCTTCAGGAAGCCTATTCTAATATCGATTTCCTTGACTCTCTGAGAACTCTCTATACACTCAAATGTATGTTTCGTTCTGATTTCCCTATTTTTACATCTCATCCAGATCTCGTCTATCTCGACTCTGCATCGACGACCCAGAAGCCTCGACATGTCATCGACGCCATGTCGAATATGCTTGAGGAGTCCTATGCCAATATCCATAGAGGCTCCTATGATCTCTCCGAAATGGCGGAGGCATATTATGAGTCCTCGAAAGAATCAATCGCAAAGCACCTTGGTGGTGTTTCTCGACATGAAATTATCTATACCTATAATGCAACATATGCATTTAATTTCCTCACACGATCCCTCATAAAATCGGGAATACTCAAATCTTGAGATCATGTCCTTCTCTCACTCGCAGAACACCATGCGAATATTGTACCATGGCAGATCCTTGCCGAGGAGTATTGAATCATCATCGACTGGATTGATCTCCATCCTGATGGAACGATTGATTACGATTCACTCGAACGACAGCTCCCTCAGGCGAAAGTCCTCAGTATTACTGGTGCCTCGAATGTGACGGGTGAAGTATTGGATTTAGAAAGAGTGAAATTGATAATTGATAATTCAAAATTCAAAATTCAAAATAATGGAATCTTTATCTTCGATGGCTCCCAAAGGTTCCCGCATATGGAGACGGACGTACGGAAGTATGGGATCGATTTCTTCATCGCCACAGGCCACAAGGTGATGTCAGACACGGGAATAGGATTTTTCTATGGGAGAAAGGATCTCCTGAGGATGATGGAGCCAGCATTCTGTGGTGGGTGAGCGATCAACTCAGTCACGCGAGATGGCTATGAGGCAGCCGGACTTCCTCACAGGTTCGAGCCAGGAACACCACATATTGTCGGTGCTCGGAGTCTCCTCGCTGCACTTGAATATATCGAGTCAATCGGAGGTTTTGAAGCGATAGAAAAATATGAACGAGCACTCACAGAATATGCGCTCGAACAATTTATAAAGTTCCCCCCAAGTATTCGACTACTCGGTTCAAAAAACCCCGAGCATCGACTCGGAGTATTTTCATTTGTGTTTGAGGATAAACATCCAAATGATGTTGCTGAGATACTTGCCGATGCAAATATCTGCGTCAGGGCAGGGCATCACTGTACTGATCCACTGCATCAATTTCTCGGTATCCCTGCATCTCTTCGGATGAGTCTCTATATCTATAATACGAGGGAGGATGTTGATGTATTTTTCGATGCAGTTTTGAAGATTGTTGAGTAGACTAAAATCTCTTTATCGGAGTGACTATTACAAGTAGTACAAGGATGTGCGTATACTTCAAAACAGGGTTATAGGTATCTTGCAGTAAGAATATCACTAAAATCCTCCTTCAATCCATCCTGATAATATTCATGAATGGCGTTCTTGATCGCGAGGAGGCCGATGAGCGAGGCATACCGTCGACGTGGGGATATATCGGTTCCGATATGTTCATGGACGAATGCTTCATCGAGCTTCAATATCTCCGCTATGTTCCATCCTAAGAGGAGCTCTCCCGTGATCGAGACACAGGCAGTGGCGATGATCGACATATATCCATCGAAGGAAAATTCCACGAGAAGATTATCCTGAAGTACGAGAAATACCTCGACCACATCGGCACAGACGCGATTAGATTCTCGGTAAAGGATACTTGCATGTTCGATGATCCCCTTATTAGGAGGATTCTGTGAATATTCTATGATAAGATCTTGGGAAGACAAGGATGATAATTTATAATTAACAATTAATAATTTACAATTCTGTTAGTGGTGTCCATGAGTATTATCATGGTGACTGACGGGAGGAATATGATCGTCATGACCATGATTCTGATTTTTGTGTGCATCATGGCTAGGTGTATCATGGTGGCCATCTTCGGCATCTTCTTTTTTGCACCACATATATGCCTCATACCATGTTGCTTCGATAAATATTTCCAGTGTCGAATTCAGGTGGACAATCACGAGGAAAAACAGGAGTGCGAGTATACCAAATACCGTGAGAAAGAAGAGCTTCAAACCCATGACACTAAAAAATGCGATAATACTCGAAGCCAGAAATGGAAGGACGAGAAAAAAAAGTGCGACGATAATCGTACGAAGATAGAGGAGGATCATCGTATAATAGAGTTGGAGTGTGATATTGATATGACGTACTGCCATCCCGGTTGATGCAGCCAGTGCTGCTATAGTGGTCTTTCCCTCGAAAATGATGAACATTTTCGTATATGAAAAACACATGTTCAAAAAGAATGAAAAAATGAGATAGACAGCCATGATATACGAAATGGGTTCGAAATAGTTATTTCCGAATATTCGCAAAAGAAGGATATATGATGTGATGATGGCAAGTGGTCGAAACACCGCCACGACATTGTGTGCTTCAAAGAGGGGGAGAAAGTGTCGAAAACCGTCAAAAATTCACTGAAAGGTGCGGTGATATTTTTTTCCATCACTTTTTCGATACGAGTGTATCATTTCTATGAGTCCTCATTCTGCGAGAGGAGCTATGAGCATATAGAGAAGGAAAATACAACCCAGTCCGATCAGAACCTCGAAGAAATAGTCTTTGTGTACAAAATTCGCCAGAGCTTCGAAAAATTGATCCTTTTTCTTAAATATGATAACATATGTAAAGGTTACCTGATAGAGAAGAATGAGAAACAACCAAAGCATCCCTATAAGTGAAGGGATAAAATTCAGTTTCTTGAGCGAATGAAATCGCGTGATGAGCTCCCATGCGGAGAGAACGATCGATTCTTTCATAATTTTTTCGAGTTTTTGAACCTAGGGAAATGGCTGACTCCAGATCCATCCGAAGAATGAGAAGAATCATTTCCCCGTCATATTCAGCATATAGACGTCTTTGATGCTCGCAGTAGCGAGGACTGTATGGAGTGTAGAGATATCCTGAAAAATCGGTACCTGTTTGATTCACTTCAGATTCTTATCGATATAGAGACTATGGATGGGACTCGAGAGCGGGATGAAAAATGCTTCAGATTCTATGTATCCGATAATATCATTTTGTATTTGGATAGTTTTCTCTTTGGTTCCTGCTATGCGGAGCTCGGCAAAGAGAGCATCGAGTTTTTTACTTTCGATTTTGGAGAAATTGATACCATTTTTTGCTTCTGTTGAGAGGAATACCTGACCCGCACGCGAGAGACGACCATTTGCCTCGAATCCTATGATGATCATATCATAGTTCTTATTTCATGACTCGAGCATTTTCTGAAGATCTTTTGTGGAAATGGGAACCAGTTTACTTCGTATACTGAGGTTTTCGAGTGCACTTACCACAGACTTTGCGTATTTTTCGAGTGTTTGAGGATCATCCTTATATGCTATAGTGAGCTCAAATGGGAGATTTTTCTCATTAAAATAATAACGTGGATCAAGGAGCTTGAGCTCTTCTTTCTTTTTCTCATTTATTTTCTTTCTCTGGGCTATCTTTTCTGGAACATTTATCTCACTCAGAAATGCCGAGTCGATACTCTCTCGAATGGATATGAGAGAACCAGAGTCTGTAGAGTAATAGATTGTCAGAATATCTTTTGATGCTCTACTTCATACCAGATCTTCTGTTGATAGTGAGTATGTATTCTTTCATTCCTTGAGTGTCCCATTGACTACACTTACCCGATACCCGAATTTCGTATTTCCAGCACGGTATTCTTGGAGTTCGTAGTCATTAATAAATACTTTTTGCGTATTTTGCGGGATATTTCCTGAGAGGAGGATTTCACCTTGTGCGATTTCTGTAAAGAATATTTTTTTATTCGTCGGGAGAGTGAAATATTGGTTCGTACCATAGTTGATACTCGATCCAGTGAGGAGTCACGTATTTTGATTGAGAATAGCTATAGACTCATCGGGTTTCCAGTATCACCGAGATCGCATCATATCACTCAGTGATTTCTCCAGTTTGATTCCTGTTCCATTGCGTTCGATTCAGAATATATTTTTCACAGGAAGCTCGCTCTTGTCGATACTGCCTGAAAATACCTCCACGAGTTTTCCATAGAGTTGTTGACGTACTTCCCGAGTGAGGGTATCAGTATTCATAAACAGTGAGATATATTCATACATCGTATATGTATATCCATCGAATCGAGGTCAGAGTAAGAGCTTTTCATTTTTTACTGGCGGGATAATCACACTCAGATTATCTGTACTGCGTTCGAGTGATACGAGATCAGGGAAAAATAAAAAATGGTATTTATCGAGCCATCATTGTCCGCCATTTTTCTCATCACGCTCGATGGTAACACGATCATATCCATACTCGGTATTTTTCTCTCGTTTACTGAAAGTATATGGTCATGACGTGATATACCCATCTGCACTGATTCGTCCGGTCTTGATCCGTTCGAGCATATCTGAGCGTACGATCGGATAGGTCATGAGATCGAGGATCATCGAATTTTTCTCCTTTGATGTGATTTCTATTTTTCCATCGGCCCTGGAGATCACACTGACTCCTTTCAGAAAATTTCACATCTTATCCCCGACAGTTATAGCACGAAATGTCTGGTATGTCGCAATGATATCTTCTGTCTGTATTCTTGTTCCATCTGACCAGAACTGGTCTTTTTTGATCTCACAGATAATCTTCGAGAGATCCCGGATATCACAATTCCCGATATCACCCTGATATTCACCACTGAGGGCATCATAGGTGATCATGGGCCTATAGAGGAACCGGAGGATCATATCATGATACTTGTCTTTCGTATATGCGAGTGGATTCGGGACCTCTGGTGCAGTTCAGACGATCCCTATATTGATGCTCCCACCACGCTCACCCACAGACATACCTCCTTCATATATATAGACTCAGATGAGGTGTGTGAGGAATATCAGGCCAATGATGGAGGCAAAAAAAATTATTTTTCTGCGAAGTGTACTATAGTTCAGTTTCATAATGGTGAATCTTCTCAAAGGACTATTTCTGGTTAGAAATAAGTAAAGTATTGAGAGATTTCAGGTGTTTTATCCGATAAAAAAAGCGAACATAGATGCAGCAATAAATAAGGATATAACCCCAATCGTGAGAGTATGGAGGATCTTTTCTGGACCACGTCTCTCGAATTTCCCAAAATCATTCGAATTCGGGACAATAGAGAGACCTGAACCTTTCGCTTGGATCATAACCAGGAGGATAACAGAAACGGAGAGAATAGAGAGGAGGATTGTCATAAAAATATTGATAAAATCGCACATATACTATGAAATTTTCCACTTTTTGCAAATTTTTGGCTTTTTTCATAATATATGGTATGCTTCTCGTATCTTTTCTTATCCTTATGTTCCGTATATTCTCCATCATATTGTTGAGTTTGACTCCTCTGGTTATGCAGTCATATGCTGCATGTAATAATGACCTCACGAAGTCTGATTTTACTATCTGTACTGGACTCCTGAATCCACTTCCTGGAGCAGGTGAAGGTTCTGATGCCAAGTGAGTCGGGGCACTTCTCTATATCCTGGGGAAGATCGCAGATATGCTCCTCTTCGCTATCCCCCTGATCGCCGGGATTTCCCTCATCATCGCAGGGTACTACTATATCCTCTCGAGTGGAAATACTGAGAAGGCGACTCAGGCAAAGGTGATTATCAAGTGGAATATCGTCGCTATGCTCGTCGCATTTCTCTCCTATACCATGGTGAATCTCGTTCTCTATATTCTGAAACTCTAATCAATGTTTATGAAAAGATTCTTCTTCGCATCCTTTATCATATTGTTCTATATCGAGCAGTGTGTCGCCCTATACGATCTCAAGCTTCCCGAAGGGATAACTTCGAATCAGATCGTAGAAGTGAAGAATCCGATGACATTTCTCTGAAATCTCATCGCTTATGCGATCGGTATTGCAGGAGTCCTCGCTGTGATCGGTGTGACTTGGTGAGGCATACAGATGATCCTCTCATCGGGTGAAGATGAGAAGATGAAGAAGGCACGATATATCCTGATCTACTCACTGATCGGTGTCCTCGTCGCAGGTCTCGCATATGGAGTCGTCGATGTTGTATCGAGATTTAGATTCTAATACTTTCTATGAAATACCTCCTTTCCCTTATCGTACTCATCCCAATACATCTCTTTGCTGTTCCGAGTACTGAGATCTCACCAGAGGGTGGGCTCGGTCTTGCTGGATGGACCCTGAGTCGATTCCTCTCGTATGCTGAGGAATTTCTCCTCAAGGCAGTCCTTCCGATTACAGTCGTCGGAGTAGCACTCTATGTCGGATATCATCTCGTCACGGCTGAGTGAGATGAAGAAAAGATGAAAAAAGCATTCAAATCCCTTACCTACTCCTCTATCGGACTCATTGCTGTTGCTTGTGCGTATGCATTTGTCCGAGTGATCGCGAGCCTCTCTCTCTAATTTTTTTTCTATGAAGTGACTCTTCTCCTGTATTCTTCTGTGCATATCCTCAATTTTCTTTGTATCGAATATTTTTGCAGCTCCTATTGGTTGTAATATAGAGAAAATCAATGCTGGGACATTCTTGAAAAACTGTGGAGCTGGTACTGCTTGAATCCAGCCAGGTGGTGGTGATGGAAAATCAGGAGTAAAAGAACGAGTCAAGACAATAGCAGAAACGGCTATAGCGTTCGGAGCACTCCTCGCCGTTGCCATGCTCGTCTGGTCAGGAATACAGTATACGATCACGTATGGTGAGGATGAGAAGATCAAACATGCGAAAACGACAGCTGTCTATGCTCTGATCGGACTGATTCTGATGATGGCATCATTTTGACTCGTGGATGTCTTTCTGAGCTTTATATTCACTGCCTGAAGTTGAGGTAAATAATTGACCGATCTATGCGTTACCTCGCCATTCTCCTCTTTGCGATGATATCTCTTTCTCCTGTTTTTGCAGGGAAGGGGTATATCGTGAATACGATTGGGAGTTCTCAGAATAGTGTTTCTCGGAAGAAACTCATCCAGGAAGTACTCGATACTAAAGTGATGACTTTCCAGTATAGTGCCCTCTCCATCCTCATCGATGCGAATCAGGTTGAACCGAGAGGGAAGATGCAGTGACACACTATCACTCTCTCTGCTACAATAGCAAAAGAGAGTGAGTTTCTCAAGCTCCTCATCCATGAGCTCGGACACTATGTGGATATCTATTTTCTCATCACCAATTCCCTTAAGTCAGATGCTTCCAGTAGATTCTATGATATTAGTTGGGTCGATATTTCGACGAAGAGGTCCAATGAAACGCTCACGAGTTTTGTTTCTGGATACGCATCCTCGAATAGGTATGAGGATTTTGCTGAGTCTTTTGTATTCTATATATTTCATAATCGAGAATTCGCAGATAGGGCTATGAAGAATGATTCCCTGAGACAAAAGTATCTTTTTCTCTCTGAAAATATTTTTCCAGACTGAAATTTTATTGATACTGATTTCCGTATTGGGAAAATGCCGAACTATCTCTGGGATACGACGAAAATCCCGATATCAGTAAAAAAATATTTGTATTCTCTCTAATACTTCATATAATAGAGTTTATTATTGGTATATATATCTCTGTGAATGATATTCTTAGAGATTTGTCGATCAAATCCAAAAAATTGCTCTGCGTATATTACATGGAATGGTTCTCTTCGAGAGAAGGACATTTCCACGATACTGTATCTAGAGAAATTATTCTGGTCTAACCCAATCTTTCACGAGATTTTTATATTCTTTCCTGTCAATATTTATGTGACTTATTTTTGGTGATACTGATGATATTCTGTTCTGATGAACTCCTCTCCCTCGCGAAGATGTTCGAGAGAAATTTCCCCCATCTCCGACTCGAGTACACTCACCCTTGCCTGTTCGGACTCCGTCCGTAGTTTCATCTCCTGTGTCACAACCGCCCCTCCAGAGAAGAGCTTCTCCTGTTCAACAAGCTCCAGCTCCTATTCCACGAGAGATCGAGGGCTGACTCCGCAAACTGGTAGAATCGATGAAATCTACATTTTTTCCTCAGGGGAACGACGACTCTCTGAGGGTATCGATTCTCTCAGCTTCCACGATACGAGATCCATTTATTATCCTTCGATCTTCTGAGGGGACACTCTTGTTCGGTACAGGATTCTCTCAGGTCTCTGCTTGAGGAAAAAGCTATCCATCATTCCCAGATATGAGACTTCCCTATAGTGAAAAAGACCGATTGACAGGGTGGGTTCTTCTCGAGACTGGATTCGCCATAGCCCCATTTCAGATGATTCTCGAATTACTCGGATTCCCTCATGTATATGCAACAAGAGAAGTTATTGCGTATATTCGTGATACCATAAAAGATAGTGTTTTTCTCGATCGATGTCGATTCTTTGAGCTTTTTTCTCCAGGTATCTCCGATCGGAAAATAGGGGAGTACCTCCTTGAAGATATATCTTGAGGTATCATGCTGTCTGCGTGAACGAATGGATTTTTCCTCCCAAAATCCGGGATAGTCCAATCGACTCAATCGGGCATGACACTCATACAAACCGATTCTGGATATAGCTTTGTATGAGCTGATACCCTTGCATTTGTTTCTGGAGAGATCATCGATCTCCTGAAGACAAAGGCATCGAAACATTCTCTCAAATTTACTTTTGATACATTTTATATCGATAAAAATTCTATTGGCGTCGCTGCAGGATACACTCTCTGAGATCGTGAAATCCTTGCTGAAAATGGTGTACTTACCTTTGTCATCGAAGAAGATGTCCGTGCACGAGCGATTATCTGACATATTTTTATCGATTCTCGTGGATTCGTCCACTCGCATGAGATGATGACAGTTCACAAGGAGATCCTGAAATGAATCCGCTATACCTATGAACAGACTATACTTGCGAATAATCGCATCGAACGATCAGAACTTGTTCATATGCTCCGTCGTGAACTCACGAAATATTGCTATCTCGTAACCGGGAGAACCCCGGTCGTGATGCCAGTGATTATAGAAAGGTAGATATAGTGCATAGGCATAGTGCATAGAATGGAACCTTTGTTTTTGTCATTTCGAACGAAGTGAAACACCTGCCGGAAAGACGAATTGACACAGAATGCAATATCAGAAATTTTCAAATTAATAACCAAATACATTTATGCGCAACAAACGCTTTCAAAGTAATACCGGAAATCCTCCGAGTAAATCAGGATCCCCTCGAAGTTTTTTCGACTGAGGAAAAAAAATTCAAAGCAATCTCCGTCCTGGGGATGCATTTCTCTATGAGGATTCATTTAAGCCAAAACGATCCTACCCATTTCTCACACCGACTCAGGCACTCAAGAAATACCTCTGAGAAAAAGAAGAGCGTACCAAGCCACTGGGTAAAGAAACCCTCCGTGTCATACCATTCGGTGGTATGGAACAAGTCGGACTCAACTGTATGGGATTCGAGTATGAGGATGAGATGATCATCGTCGATATGGGGATCCAGTTTCCCGATCAGTACCAGTTCGGTATCAACTCCTCCATCCCCGACCTCTCCTACTGTCGTGGAAAGAAAGTGGTATGAGCCTGTATCACCCACGGACATATCGATCATATCGGATGAGTCTATTACCTCATGGAACAGCTCGGGCGGAGTACTCCACTCTATGCCACTCCTATGGCATATGAACTCATCAAGCTCAAGCAAGCAGATATGGGTGCTACTCTCCCGAATATCCGCGAATATACTCGCTATGAGCCGATCCAGATCGGGAAATATTTCCAGATCACACCGTTTGTGGTCGATCACTCGATCCCTGACTCAGTCGGACTCCTCATCGAGACTCCGGTTGGGAGATTTGTCCATACGGGTGACTGGAAATTCGATAAGTCTCCACTTCCGAACCGCCCATCCACGAACTATGAGTACCTCGAGACCCTCGGAAAACGTGGGGTTCGTGCCCTCTTTTCTGACTCAACCAATGCACATCTCCTCGGTTCCTCTATCTCTGAATCTGCCGTCGTCCACTCGATGGAGGATATCTTCGAGAAGGCATCAGGACGCGTGATCACGGCAACTTTCTCCTCGATCATCGATCGTGTCATGCTCATCATCTCGACCGCTGAGAAATACAACCGAAAAATCGTCCTCCTCGGTCGATCGATGAATAACTATATCGATATCGCGATCAAGCTCGGCTATGTCCGACCAAAACCTGGAACGATCATCACCATGGAAGATGCAGCGAGACTCCCTGATAACCAAGTCACTATCTGTTGTACTGGAGCACAAGGAGAACGTTATGCAGCGCTGATGCGTATCGTCACGGGTGAGTCTCGAGACACCACACTGAAGGCCGATGATACGATCATATTCTCATCGTCAGTGATCCCTGGGAATGAGCGCGCAGTGCAGTGACTCTTCGACCTTATCACTCAGCAGTGACCGAAGATCCACCACTACAAGGAGTCAGAGATCCATGCTGGATGACATGCGAAGGAAGAGGATACCAAAAAAATGATCACCCTCATCCAGCCTGAGTACTATATTCCTATCTATGGATATACCCATATGCTCCGTGGAAATACACGAAATGCCTATGATCTCGGATATGCGAAAGATAAGGTTATCGTGATGAAAAATGGAAAAATCCTCGAGTTTACGAAAGATGAAGTGCGAGAAACGGATGAATATGTTTCGAAGAAGCTCATGACTGTCGATGGACGGATGGTTGGGTATACGGCAGAACGAGAACTCCATGATCGATTCCAGATCTCATCTCAGTGAGTCCTCGTTATCGGTATCGTGAAGAAAAATGCCGGTTTCGCCATCAAGTATCAGACGGTCGGACTCCCGAGTGTTGATAAGGTACCGACACTTGAAAAATCTCTCGAAATGAGTATAAAGGATATACTCCGTGATCTCTCGAAGTTCAAGGATGCAGAATCATTCGTCACTCACGTCGAACGCAAAGCGTGCGATATCTGTCTCTATGAGATCGGGAAAGAACCGAAGGTAGTCGTGATAGTACAGTAATCCATCTTCTTATGCAATCTGGATACTCAAACGATCTTGAATTGGGGAAATTGATGAAAATGGCAGAAGAAGTCATGCAATGATTACAAATACAAGATCTTTCTAGATGAGTGAGACAACAATATGTAGAAGTTTTTCATTCAAGTGATCCATATGCTCCTGGATCGCCGTTCAATCTGTAATGCCGAAAAATCCCACAAATTGTGGGATTTTTTCTTTTCTTTCTCATCGCTCGTGAAGCGAGAATGACAAGTTGGTATTAATGATGATCATGTCATCCACCGCCACCTCACTTCAGCGCTTCCTTCATCGGCCCTGCACCGCTCGCGAGTCCGAAAAAACTCCCGATCATCGATGTGATACCGAGATCTATACTGGATCCTCCTGATTTTTTCCCACTATCACTGTGGTCGTCGTGTCCTCCTGACATATGTGTAGAAATTAAGAAATAACTTGAGTATTCTATACTATTTATTTTCTCCTGTCAATGTCGACTTTTCTTTTTCCTCGAAAAGTGGAGTACTAAAATTTGCAATTTCTCTCGTTTTTTCTATAATCCGCGAGCACGGTGGGTTACTCAAGTGGCTGAAGAGGCGGGTTTGCTAAACCTGTAGGGTGCCGCAAGGTGCCGCGAGGGTTCGAATCCCTCATCCACCGCCATTGTTTCAATGTACAATTTACAAATAATAAATTACAATTTCCGGATTGTTCACTATACATTGTTCACTGTTCATTGTTTTTGGGGGTATAGCTCAGTGGTTAGAGCAGTCGGCTTAAGGATTTTTTTCTAAATCAAGCTCAGGATAATGTTCTTCTGCATGACAATTATGACAAAGGAGTATGCAGGATCTTAACTCATTTTCAATACGTTCGAATGTTCTATTCGAAAGGGATCGAACATCGAGTTTGAATTCTTTTTTCTGAGGGTCAGTGTGATGAAATGATAATGCACCAAGATTCTTCTTGTATCTGCATCTCATGCATCAACCTCAGAAACGCTCAATAAGTTCACGTTTTCTTTTGAATCCTCGAGCTTTCTGAGATGGGTAACTCTGATGTTTCTTGTTTTTGCAGATGATCGAACAGAATAATTTCTGTTTTCCTGAAAGGATATTTCAGCATATGATACATTTCATAACTGAAAATATAGTAAGATATGAAAAATTTGCAAGGGCGGTTATGAGAGTAATCTCATAATGTTTATCTGTCAAATTCGGGGAAACCTTCATCTCAATCGAGATATGGCAATCCCGAGCCAAGCCTGTAATAAGGAAGGTGTAGAGACTAGATGGCAGACATCCTGAAAAGGATGAAGGGATAGTCCAGACTCCAAACTCGAAAGGGGTAGTGAAAACTATAGCAGTACGCATAACCGATTGGTCCCTGGTTCAAGTCCAGGTACCCCCACCATAATGTAAATCATTCAGTAAGAGCATCAGTTTTAATGTAACTGATGCTCTTTTCTGTTAGTTCCAACGTAAAAATATACCCATGTTGTAATTTATTGAACTCTATAAACGGCAAAAACCAATCATGAAGATTGGCTTGCAGTTTCTGATCCATTAATATCCAGTTCCAACCAAGAGAACGAAAAATCATTTTCTTGGTTTCTAGATCTCAATCTCTGAATCTTTCGGAAGCATATTTTGAGAAATTGATAGTATCTATGATGAGTTCAGTCCAGTCTATATTTTCTTTTTCTATCTCAGTTTTTCGTATTTGTAGTAATTCTATTTCTTTTTCTAGCTCTAGCCTCATTCTATCATATTCTTTATAGTTACTCTCGAACTCTCAAGCGAGCCTCATGTGTAAGAGTCTCGTTTTTTTCTTTTCAGCAGATTCAAGAGTATTTGTAATGTTTGTTTTTATACTTTCCCTGCCAGTAGATTCCTCACTATATTTTCGCTTGAGTACTTCTTTTGACCAGTTGAAGAACTCTGGAATGATTTCAATCTCACTTAGAATTTCTTCTATTTGTTTTTCAACTCATTCGTTTGAGACAACTTTCCTTTGATCGCAATGAAATTCAGTTGTATTTTTTTTGTGTGTGCAGTGGTAATATGTGTATTCTTTCTCTTTTCCAGTAGAACGTATGTTCTTGTACTTCTTGACTGCTGTAACCATACAACCACAGCATCAGCAACGAATATTCCCAGTATAGGGGAATGTTAATATAGAAGGCCTTTCTCTATATACCTTATTTGGAGATCCACTTGTATGAGAGATGAGCTTTTGAGCTTTCTCGAATTCTTCCCATGTAATCATAGGCTCGTGAGATCACTTGATTGTATTTTTATTATACTTCATGTATCCTGTATAGAAAGGATTCCTGAACATTGCATATAGTGTAGATATTGCGAGTTCTCTACGAGCCTTATATTTTACATTTACTGTGGAGTATCACCACTCCGTATTGGCAGTATGTG
This sequence comes from Candidatus Altimarinota bacterium, assembly GCA_043756665.1. GTDB lineage: Bacteria > Patescibacteriota > Gracilibacteria > BD1-5 > UBA2023 > STC-74. The sequence continues at coordinate 32,547 of JAYUQR010000056.1, forward strand.
CTATCTGAGAAGGAGCATAACATCATGTGAGTAGCATATCCCACATCTTTCTTACCAACTGGAACTTTTCTGGATCAGAAGCAATAGTTCTTGTAATAGGGTCATTAATATAGCCTTGAGGCGCCTTTGCAGGAAAGTGACCTTTCTCAATCTTACTTTTGAGTCATCTTCTTACATTTTTAGAGAGATCAAGAATATACTGATTTGCCATACCTGTTTCAACGCTGAAGATGAGTCATGAATCTTCGGGATGATACACTCTATCGCTTGTTATAATTCGCTTTATTTTGTGCCTCTGAAGCATATATTGAACACTTCCTGCATCTACTGGGTTACGAGTAAGTCTATCAAGCTTCCAACAGAGAATACCATCAATGCTTCATTCTTCTATTTCAGCACACATTTCATAGAATGCTTTCCTTACTCACGGAGCCTTTGCTGATTTTTCTTCAGTGTAGATTTTCACAATTTCTATGCCATCTTCGACTGCTTTCCTTTTCCAGTATGTAATCTGGTCATCAATTGACTGAACTTGTCTATCTTCTCTTTCAGAAGACTTCCGTGCATAAAGCACAAATCGGGTAGCTTTTTCCATAATAAAATTGTTAAGTAATGTAAAGTAATATATAAGGTACTATTGATAAGTACATAATATTTATGTAAGTCAAACATCAGCTATCGGGCTTATATGCATATTTCTTCAAATATTTTCTATAGTGATGAGTCCAGCATTAGCGAGAGTTGGCTCTATTTCTTGTCTCCAAAGAGCATCCGACATTGGTCTACCATAAACTTCACTATGTTTTTGTATAATTTTCTTGCGGGTGACTCATATTGCATCCTCTGGTCAGAAATAATCTTCCCTTTGCTTGTTGTACTCTATGTAGGCAGGAACAAGTATCTCCATATACAATCGCATTGTATATGGAGATACATTGAACTTTTGACCAGGAGAGATCTTCTGCCATAGGCTCCATGCTTCCTCAATATCGGTATCTTCGGCATATAAAGTTGCTCATGTTCTTTTTCGATGAGGGAGATTAAGGAGAGCGAAAGCTCTAATGAATCACATGAATCGGTCTATGTCTCGTTGGTCCCGAGGTATACAGCCCTGTTTTCATTTTCACTCCAGAAAGAATCGATCTACTTTCTCAGGATCGAGAAAGTCTATATCGTCTATATTGGCATCTTTTATATGCTGAATTCTTTCTTTGAGAATATTTCTTTCAGGATCATTTATAATTGATTCTTTTAGCTTTTTATCTGCACCACTAAGTCTAATTTTATGCTGGACAGTATCATAGATCTTCTCGCTATGAGTTTCGGGAGAGATAAGTAGAAAACGAGTTGCTTCTTGTTCATCGAGTTGTGTCGATGCTGTACAGAATACAGCTACAGGATATCCATAAATAATAATGTTTTTTGTTTGGTTTCATCATTGACCACTTTTATCTGTTATTTTACAGGTCAGAATTGGTTTATCATGTGAGAGAAGAGGCCTTAATTTTCAAAGAAGTTCTGTTCTAGGCTGATCAATAAATATGATAATTTTTCTATCGAGATGTATGTGTTTCTCATTTTTCTCTTTATCATACTCTCCATTTTCATGGAAGAACGCACTTTGAGATACATAAAGTAATTCCATAAGACTATCTTTTGGGAAAAGTTGAGCTATCTGTAAGGGTATGTATGATTTACCAGATGAAGACGGAGCATTTAGCATTATATTTATCTGTGAGTCCCTCGTAAATGCTGTAAGCATAGCCAGAAATACGATTAATTTATTCGTGTCATCATGTTTAATAGTAAGTGAAAGTATTCTTATAATGTCTACACTCGTCATCGGAGCAAATTTTGATGAATCTGTACCCCGTATGAGCTCACTATATAAAGTCATCATTTCATCGCTAGTTCCACCATTTTTTATAAAGTCAGACACATCTTTCCCCATTTCTAGTGGAAGTGAGATTCTATATATCTCTTTTTCAGGAAAACGAGCAATAAGTCGGTCAATAAGTCTAGTGGCTCATTTATTTCAGGCATCATCATTATCAAAACAGATATATATTTTAGAGAGCGATGCAAGACTCTCTAACCATTCTTCTTTGAATGTTCCTACTCATCCCGTAGAGCTTATTCACATAAGTCCCTCCCGAGAAAGTATCATCTGATCGAATTCTCACTCGCAGATCACTATATAATCATCATTATTTTGCATGTTTTCTCATCCATAGAGCATCGTTTCGTTTCAAGATGGGTAAAATATATACTTATTTCCTTCCGATCAGTAGGGGTCACGTCTGAGCTTAAAAAATTGAAATACTCATTTTATATCTCGAATTGGTATTGTTATCCAGTTTGATCCATAGAAAGAGCCATATCCGATTTGCCTTTCTTTTATGAGTTCTTCCGTAATACCTCGTTCATTCAAGTATTCACGGATGTTTGGTGGTAATGACTTCTGATACTTTGAGATATCCTTTTCTGTTAGAGTTATCTTCTTTTTTTGGACTTCTGGATTTCTTGGACTCTTCGGATTTGTGTATCATTCAAGTGGATATTCTCAAGGATCATCTCAAAAATGTTTGAGAAGCGTGATCCAGTTTCATTGTGCGAGACATTTTTTGCACTGGTAGAGTCCTGTAGACTCTTCGATATAAAGATGAGCTTCCTTGCCTCGACTGTCTTTGTCGCATTCATTGAATACGCAATGTGCTGCAATTTCTTTGCCAGTCTTATAGTGAAAGATTCATTTTTTATCCAAATAAGTGGGGATCGTTGTAGTAGGTAACATAAAAGTAGTAATTAAATTTATAAAATGGAACGAGAGACAGTTTCCATCAGTAGAATGAGTTTAACGGCTTGTTCATGAGCATCTTCAGTACTGATTTCGACTTGAAATAAGCTCTTGTAAATGCTTTGATATTCGCGGATGTCTTGCTCGGTTAACATACTAGTAGAAACAAAAATAGGTACCAACAACTTAGCTAAGTGTTGATACCTATTATATTCTGTCTTGGTTTTTACGACACCTCCCGAATGACTCCTTTTTGTCGCTAAATTATCGCTATTGATGTTTTATATATCCAATATATATCCAACTCATCTTGGTTTGATATATTTTTTTATTTCTGGGTTTAGTTTATTCCGTATTTTCTGACAATATCTTCAAGAAGTCTCATTAGACCTTCATTTTGATATATATGTTTTGATATTCTCATAGTCGCATATCACTCATCTATTTTCATATAAAATCTTCAAGAGCCTATACTGAGTGGTTGCTATTGATAAAGCATCCTCAATCACAATTCAATCAAAATAAATTTTTCATCAAAGGGTATCAAAAAAGAATCATGATGGTATTCGAGGTGTTGTCCGAATAGAATCTTCTTTTTTCTCATTTCGGTTGAGTTTATTTTTCTCTTCAAGAAGACTTCAAATAGATGATTCGGT
>JAYUQR010000057.1:0-4404 GCA_043756665.1 Candidatus Altimarinota bacterium
ATGCTCCGTACTCATTTCATCCTCATCGCGAAGAAACAACTCACACACGATGTATTCGAGCTCACCTATACGTGTCCCGATCTTTCGAAAACATCCCCGAGAGCAGGACAGTATGTGATGTTCCAGCTTGCTCCGGGACTGAATCGAGCCTATTCCCTGGCTTCATTTTCTCTCGGAACAACTCATCAATTCCCCCAAGATTCGAACACTCTAACACTCCAACATTCCAACACTCTAACCATCCAACACTCTAACCATCCAACCTTCACCCTTATTATCAAGCGTATTCCTGATGGTCGAGGGAGTCCGATGATCTGTGATGCAGAGGTTGGATCTCTACTTCAGTGAATGATTCCTCTCGGACACTTCGTCCTCAGGGATACCCTACGGAGTAAGTGCTTCATCGGTACTGGGACAGGATTCGCACCACTCTATTGCCAACTCAGAGAATATTCGAAACAGCAGTATCGTGACACTTCGATCGCATTTATTTTTGGAGTGAGGAATTTCGCAGATGCCTTCTATGAATCAGAGATTCTTGACCTCTGATCACGATTCGAGGAGTTCGAGTATGTCCAGTACTTCTCTCGTGAATCTATTTTTCCAAGATTCCAAGATTCCAAGATTCCAAGAATGATACGTCACTGACTGGATCACTCGAGAAAATATTAATGCATACGAAGAGTTCTATCTCTGTGGTTCTCCTGCTATGGTGAAGGATGCACGAGCGCGACTCGAGCAACTCGGTATCGAGAAGGAAAATATATATTGGGAACAGTTTTAGCAGTCTTATGTTCTTCTCCAAGATCTACTTTGGAGTGTTATATTCCCTTTACGAGTCTTCACTCAAGACGCAGGGCTTCGTTTAATTGGGGTACTCAAAGGTCCGAGTATTTGAGAAATCCGAGCAGAATATTCGAGAAAGAGTTCATATTGCTCTTGGGTAGTATCACTTCTTGATATGAGTAGGTCATTCCATCAAATTGAATATGTATCAAAGACGGAAGCTAAAACTCTTGGGAAATTGAATCAGCTATATTCAAGCAGTCAATGTCCATGATAAGGGATCATTTTTATATCAATAGCCATTCTATACCATAACCATTTTCTAATTACCTCACCCTGAGAATGAGCTCAGGATAGTCATTCTGCTAGTAATTGGAATAAAGAGACAATGCGCTCTATATCTCCTCATTCAGCATTTATATAGAGTCGATCCAGATGATTTTGTATCTCTACGGATTCGGGAAGTTGGATCGGATTTTCGAGATCTGATAGAAAAATCCCCAGTTCAGTGAACCTCAGCCGTAATCTACTAATCTCTTGGTTAATACCAAAAAAATCATTATTTGGAACTATTATATCATCACACTTCTTTATATATCACTGCACAATGCTCTGAACAGGTTGATTCCCGTACCTTCAGAGCCTCCGTTGAGCCACAATCCATGGGAGGAGACTGTGGAAATTCCTAAGAAATTCGACGATTCTCGCTGGTTCTAAATAAGACTCGAGTAAAGCGAGACTGTCTCTCTTTGAATATTGATTTGTCCAATCAGCTTGCGTATCCATATCACTAATCTAGTGTAACGTAGTAGTATTCCCACTATAACTCATAGTAGGACTAATGTACTCAATGTTGAGAAATCCGCAAAAATCCGTTACCAGTTCGTTAAATTCTTTGTGATTCAATCAAGTAAATGATCTACACCTATTTATGAAATCTGTAAATGATTGTTTTCATGCAACGGGATGAGTAGTATAAAAAAAATTATTAAACCATTCTTGCCCGAAAGATCTATTATGTCCTGAGCATATAGCGTCTAAAAAACTATGAAAATAGAAAATTAAATCATCTTGGCTGTTTGTTTGACTCATTTCTCTTTGAATAGTATTTAAGTATTCAAAGGTATCTAGACGATCAACCTCTGCCATACTCTCTCTTTTGGCAAATATTTTCTGATCATATGTTAACGATGGATTCTGAGATTCCATTATTCTACCGTACAATCTTCAAAACAGTGATCATGTAAGTGAAGTATTTTCTATTCAAAATCAACTCTCTCAAGGCAGAATAGAAATTTGATCCATGATCTCATTTGAATAAATACTAAGAACTTTTCTAAAACTCCGTCATCGTCTTACCCCACCGATCTTCATCTCCATCTTCATCGAAATCATTCATGATATCTTGGTTCCACCGGGAGAGGGCATAGAGATTATCATTGAGTGCCATATTGCGCCAGTCGATGATGAAGTCATCAGGTTCTGCCTCAGATCCAGCGATATAGTACGCCATCATGACAGAGTACCCTTGTTCTTCAGCGATCTGATTGATCCGCTTGATGTATTCCTGGACTTTATCAGTGAAGTCGGCACGTGAGAGTGGTTGAGTCATAGGGAATTTTTATTATTATAGTGATAAAATATGAAACTGCAAATAAAAAGAGAAAAAAATCCGCATTTTATTGCGGATTCCGATAGGATACCTTCCTAGAATGATTTCACAATAAACTGTTCGAATGCAGCGGTCGTGAGACTCGCCCCTCCGATCGCATCGAGCGCGAGACCTGCGATTTTTTTTCCGACGACTGTTTTTGAGAGACCCTTTGCAAATGACTTTTGCATTTGTCCACTGATTCCTTTTGATTTCGGGATCGCTGTTGCAGAGACGATGACACCATCCTTCACGGATACAGAGAAATAAATAGTATCCTCTCACTGTGGAGAAGTATAAGTCTGGAGGCCAGATTTCTTGATAACTTTTTTCGTATTCCCTATGACTCACCCTGATCCGATATGCACCTGTGATCCAGATCCAACTGGCGACAAGCGTCGGTCAGTGGGAGGTTTCGAGGGGCGTGATGCCTGTTTTCTGAGTATCACTACATCGAATGGATCGGTCATTACTGGTTGGGATTCCTGTGCTCGGATGATTTTCACTTCCTTTTTTTCAGAAGATCATGCCTCTCATGAGACTGATCCAGCGGAGGATTCTGATATAAAGGCCGAGGCAAGCACTATAAATGCAATAGTGAGAATAGTCTGACGCATAGAGAGAAAAATAAAAAATACTGAATTATTTTATCGATTCCCCCATAATTGCAAGAAATAAGACCTCTACAAATCCTATTTCTCTCTCATCATAATACTCTCTAGTATACTTTCTTTTTCCAGACGATCGTATTTCCTCAACGAGTATTGATCGTGAGAGTGTTCTCTGAGAGAACATAACTCGCATTATCGAACTGAAGTACATTCTCTACGGACATGGCATCCGTCATGCAGTACATTTTTGTAGAGGTAATACTCGGAGTTGAGATATTTGCCCAGTCCGCTGTATAGGCTCATGAAAACTGATTACAGAGCTTTCCTGTTATCATATTTCGAGTAAATGAAAGTGTTCCCGGAGAGGTGATCACATTTCCATTGAGACTCGCTATAGACCAGTCGGTACCTGAGAGATAGGTATACGAGTATTTCTTCACTCTGAGGGCTCGGATAAGGGTATATCGATAGGAGAGATTCGAGAGTCGATCACGCTTGACGAGGAGCCTGTAATCATATCCTGGTACATAGTCGAAACCAATGATCGGACCCGTGAGGATCTCATATCCATAACGACGCTTCACTTGGAGACATCTCTGTGTCGAATCTGCTACACATGGGGTATTCTCATGGAGGATATTGATCACGGAAACACTCTCTTCCCAGAGGCGGATACATCTCCCGAGTCGTGCTTCCCAGCTATATCCAGCGGAACCGATACATCCATGGATATCGCGACCACCTCCGATCACGAGTGGTGGTGGTTTCTGTCCTATAGGTATCTGTAAGGCATCATCACACTCTCCCTGTGTGATCTCTATTGCTCCAGCAGCACCTGCTAGACAGCTATTCCCATACGTCTGACGAATTGGCTCACAGGGAGTACTGACACACTGAACTGGAGTGTAGCCACACACCGGAGCATATTGCATCGTACAAAAAACAGGATCTTTGGGAACTATCGGATACGTGTTCGCATCAACAGGAATGATACTCATCGAGAGGAATCCAAAGTAGATCGCAAAGATGGTTAAAAAGTGTGGTATTCTCATAGAGGAAAAAATTAGATAGTAGGAACCCCGAAATAACTGAATATGGTTTGGATAAGAATAATTACCATATCTTAAACGACCTTCACTCTCATGACTCCCTCTGATGAAAAAGGTGACAAATAGCCATTGACAAAAAAGAGCGCCATATAAAAAAGGAATCTAAAATAGACTCCTTTTTTATATGCCTTCGTCATCATACTTATACTAAAACTATTAAATAATTGTTAAGTCCAAACACATCCTTTCACTAAAATAGAAAAAGTGGGTATACTGAATTCGCTAAAAATATCAGTACTTAACCCAC
>JAYUQR010000058.1:0-4401 GCA_043756665.1 Candidatus Altimarinota bacterium
GATTTTAGATGTCATACCTTTTCTTCACGTTGGTATGAGACGAGGTCTACTGCACTTAGGTTAGTTTTACGAGGGTAACCAGCTTTTGTATTGATTTGATATGCCTTTATGGAATATCGGTTTGTATAGTAGAAGCAACAAGTGCTTTGTATGTATATTTATTTTTTTCTGGACCTTCGATCGGTTTAAGCGACCAAATCTCAGAATTCGGTGAGTGAAGTTCACCAGTGCTCGTGAAGTAGACATAAGGATCTTAGCATACTTTTATTCTCGTGTCAAAAATTTGAATCCTCTTTTTTTCTTCCTTTGGAATGATGAGGAGGAAATCCTTTCCAGAAATAGGAGAAAAGGTGAAACTTGACTAAAACTTCCCACTCACTACACTCTGCCTCAACTATCTTTCCCTATGTTTTCTGATCTTATTACTCGAGTCATCGCCGTCCACCCTGACTTCACATACGAAGAAGTCGAGGAAGTGTGCCGTGACTACCTCGAATCGATCACCGAGAAGATCAAGGAAGAGACCAAGATGAAGCGCCTGGTGAAGTATATGGAGAAAGAGTTCGAACTCGACAGTATGAGGCTCGAGAAAAAATCAAATCGTACCTATACCCTCGAATCTATTCCTGAATACCTCTTCCGTGGAAAGACAAATATCGCCTCGAGCCTCGTCACCATCCGCAATCTCACAAAAAATATTGAACAGACGGAGCTCTTTCTCGATGCTGAGATCCAGATCAATTGGGAAGATAAAATCGCCCTCATCGGGAAGAATGGATCAGGGAAGACAACCCTTCTCAAAATGATTATCGGTCGAGATGATGACTACAAGGGAACGATCGAACTGGCTCCAGGACTCCAGATCGGATACCTCTCACAGGATCTCTTCTGGCAGGATACGAGAAATAGTCTCAGGACCGAGATGCTCATGGTCTTTCCTGAGATCACTGAGAAGATGGATCGACTCCGTGAAATCGAACACGATGATACTCACTGGGAAGAGATAGAGGACATTAATACATATTTTCGCGATAATGATGGATATCGGAAATATGAGGTCCAGATAGAGATATTACGGTATTTCGGCTTCACCGAAGAACAACTCGAACTCAATGTCCTCTCGCTCTCATGAGGAGAGCAGACCAAAGTCCAAATCGCAAAATTCATGATCACTGAGGTCGATCTCCTCATCCTCGATGAGCCGACGAATCACCTCGATATCGAAGGGATACTCTTTCTCGAAAAGTTCTGCAGGATCTGGAAGAAGGCTATCCTCTCGATCTCGCATGATGTCAGGTTCATCGATACGACTTCAAATACCATCATCGAGATATCTCAGAAGAAGCTCCATATATATCCAGGCAATTATGAGAAATACCAGATCGAGAAACAGGCTCGCTATGATAGACAGATGAAGGCACACGAGCTCCAGAAGAAAGACATCGAAGAGCAGGAAGCGTGGATCAATCGATTCCGCTATACGCCGAGCAAATCCGCGAGTGTCCAGAGTCGTATCAAGCAGATCGAGAAGATCGAACGGATAGCAAAACCCGAGAATGAATCCACGGTCAGATCCATCATCATGAAGACAGAGAAGCGACTGCCTGAGAAGGTCATGGAATTTTCGGATCTAGAAATAGGTTACCACTCTCCCATCATCACGACACGCGGTGAGCTGACAGTACGAAGGAACGACAAGATCGGGATCATCGGAAAGAATGGGGCAGGGAAGACGACACTCCTGAAGACGATCCTCGCGGAGATTCCCGCACTCTCGGGAAGCATCTATATCAATCCTGACCTCATCATCGGCTCCTATTCGCAGGTCCTCGCTGACCTCGATGGTGATGCGACGATCATTGCCGAGCTCTCGAAATACCATCCGAAGGATAATGAGATCCGCTCGATGCTCGGAGGACTCCTCATTTCCTGAGAGAAAGTGGATCAACGGATCAAGACACTCTCAGGAGGGGAGCGCGCCAAGGTCGCCCTCACGAAAATGCTCCTCACCGAGCCACACGTCATCATCATGGATGAACCGACGAATCACCTCGACCTCCACTCGAAGAATGTCATCAAGAATATGCTCGAACACTTCAATGGTACGAGCCTCATCGTCTCGCATGACCGTGATCTCCTCGAACATATTTCGAATGCAGTATGGCTCATCCAGGATGGAGTACTGCGCATATTCGATGATCCAGAGAAGGGATTTAGTGAGGTGTTCTAAACTAAGATTTTCTAATAATTTACCAATCTTCATACTTTCGTCATCCTGAGGAACGAAGGATCCAGAGTATCAGAAAAGTGGATTCTCACCCACAAGGGATACACTGACTAACGCAAGCTCAGAGTGACAAATTATTCGACGGCTTCACTATATCTTTATATTTTCGACTAAAATGACCCCCACCATCCTCCCCATCCCGAACTACATCGATATCATCTCTACTGCACTCGAGTATAAGAAGTTCCAGGTAGAAGTCGTTCTCGAGCTCACAGCCGAAGGTGCGACGGTGCCATTTATCGCGCGATATCGTCAGGAACGTACGGGCAACCTCGATGAGAACGATATCCGTGCGATCATCGAACTCCAGTCGAAGGAAGAACATCTCCACAAAGCAAAACAGACCGCGATCAATGGCATCGAAGAGCTCGCCAAAATGACTCCTGAGCTCCTCGCGAATATCATCGCTGCGAAGACCATGAAGGAAGTCGAGGAGCTCTATAAGCCATATAAATCGAAGAAGAAAACCAAGGCTATGATCGCGATCGAAAATGGATTTCAGGTCGTCGCCGATGCTATGAAGAGAAATATGGTAGTAATTCCCGAAGACCTGCTCGTGAAATACTCACGAGAGGAGATCATCGAAGGGGCGAGTGAGATTATTGGAGCCGAAATATCTGCGAATGCCATGCTCCGCCATGCACTCATCGAGACTCTGGAGAAATCAGGTGATATATCCGCGAGCAAGAAGAGTGCGAAGATGCTCGAGAAGCTCAATGCGAAGGATACCGAAAAAATCCCGAAATTCGAACTCTATTTCGCATTCTCATGCAGGATCAGTCGAATCAAGCCCTATCAGATCCTCGCTCTCAATCGTGGAGAGAATCTCGGAATCCTGAATGTCAGAATCGAGAAAGATGATGAATCCATAGAGCATATCCGATATACCTATGCCAGTATACTTCACTTACAGAGTACCTTCATCCGGGAGCTGGAATGAGCATTCCAGATCGGATATGATGCCCTCTTCGGATCAGTGGAGAATGAGCTCCGAAGTCGGCTCTCAGAGATTGCAGAGGATGATGCGATCACGAGTTTCCAGACCAATCTCCTCTCGCTTCTCATGACTCGACCCGAATATGGGAAGACGATTCTCGCGGTCGATCCTGGATATCGTGCAGGATGCAAGATATGTATCATCGATGCTCTCGGGAATCCACTTTATTTCGATAAGGTATTTCTCCATGAAGCGGAGAATGCCCGTACGAAGCTCAGAGAAATTCTCAGTACATATATGATCGATACGATCGTGATCGGGAATGGAACAGGGTGTGATGATGTATCTCTCCTAATCAGTGAAGTTCTCGTTATTCTTGACCAGGAATCTCCTGGAAAACGATGAAGTTTGTCATGAAAATCGAGTACCGGAACGAGTCGTACTAAAAACAGTACGATGAGTGAGGAAACGGAGATTTGAATGCAAAATTCGCGTTTTGCAGAGATTCCTATTTTTGTAGTCAATGAGTCGGGTGCCTCCGTCTATTCAGCAAGTCCTGTAGCCCAGGAGGAATTTCCAGACCTCGACTCACTCGATCGTGGTACGGTATCGATCGGGCGGAGGTATATCGATCCACTCTCTGAGCTCGTGAAGGTTCCTGTCTGATCCATCGGAGTCGGGATGTACCAACATGATGTCGGGGAGAAGAAGCTCACTGAGAAGCTCGGATACGTCGTCGAGGATGTCGTGAATGCTGTGGGGATCAATGTGAATACCGCATCCATATACGTCCTCCAGTATATTTCTGGGATCGATAAGCGAGAAGCGAAAAAAATCTATAACCATCGTCCATATACCTCACGAAAAGCACTCCAGAAAGTCCTCTCAGAAAAAGCATATATGCTTGCGATCGGATTTCTCCGTGTTCCAGAGAGTAGTGAATCCCTCGATAATACCGATATCCATCCAGACCAATATCCTCTCGCGCGCTACATCCTCGAACAGGGAGTGACCGAAGCGAGTTTCTCAGATCATGCCCGATCGATGATCGCACTCTACGGAGAAACTAACCGTGACACCCTGAAGTTTATTTTGAATGCCTATCAGGAACTCGGTGTCGAAAAACGGGTGAACTCGACCCATACCCAAGCGAAGAAAAAGGTCGCGCTCGAAGATG
>JAYUQR010000059.1:0-4398 GCA_043756665.1 Candidatus Altimarinota bacterium
AAACCTAAATAACACCATCTTTGTCATTCCGGGCGAAGTCCCGGAATCTAGATTCCTGCATTCGCAGGAATGACAGATACAATCTGTTAATCAAGTTAAGATACTATATGTTCGTCCACAATTTTCTCGATATCGAGCTCTATCCAAGTTCCATTCCAGCCCATATCGAGTACGGTAATACAATATGACCCAAAGTATATCTTTTCCTCATTCTCATTCGGAGTATACATACGTATTATTTGAGTCTCTATACCATCAGCTTTGCACTCTAATTCCGAAAATGATACATCTCATTCTCTCCCACCAGTTCCACTCATGAGGATCCTGTGTCCGCCAGGTCGATTCGTAATGGTAAGTCCGATGATTGTGACAGTTTCATCACTATCCAGTTTTGTTTTCATTTTTTTATAATTATAAAATTAAAAACTATTATATTGATTAATAATTTTTTCACAAAATCTCCTGAAACCGTACATACTCTGTGTAGGTCCACCCGAGGTTCGAGAGCCGTGTCGCCATATCGACACCGAGGTATCTCCAGTGCCATGGTTCGACTTGATAATTATCGACAGTTTCTCACTTTTGATAACTTTGTGACCAGCCATATCTTCGAGCATTTTTCTTGAACCACTCGATATACTTTCTATAGTTCTTTTTTTTCAGATAATCATCCTCCGTCGTCGCATCGAATATATCTATAGCGAGTCAGAGCTGGTGCTCACTATATCCAGGAGGAGCACAGAGTGTATCACTACACTTTCCGAGATCCCACATACGTTGCTGGTATGCGGCACTTCTATATGCTGAGATTACGGTCAATGGAACACCAAAACGTTTTTCGAAATCGAGAGCCATGATCGAGAGTGATTCTGATGCTTCACGTCTGAGTCTCAGTCCTGATCGACCAGCTGTATCGATATGAGAACCACTGATGCTCACGAGATCATCGGGCTCATAACTCAGTATCGAGAGAGGGGTATCACGACTGACAAACCTGAAAATACCCGAATCCTCGAAAAACGGAAGATGGTCAAACCGTTGATGAATATTTGGGAGATTGTATTTTTTTATCGGTTTTCTCTGAGATCCTGTCATGTCGAGTACTTCATCGATGATTCCTGTATGAGTCGTTGTTATGAGATCACTAGTTATTCAAGAGTTACCGAGCTCGAGGTGGATGAAAAACCCAAAAAGAAGGAGAAGAGGAAGGAGAAATTTTTTCATAATTCTAGATAATCTTTTTTTTCATAAATATGTAGGTAATACCTACGAGTCCGATGCTCAGGAGTCAGATCGTCCAAGCTACGAGACTATCACTGAAGGGGAGGCTCTCGATATTCATCCCGAAGAATCCTGTGACGAGGGTGAGAGGGAGGATAAATGCTGAGAACATTGTCAGATAGGTGATAGTCGTATTGGTTTCGAGCTCAAAGACGCTCTTGAGCGTATCCTCCATCGAGTCGATATTTTCCTGGAGGAGTTGTACCTCGGAGAAGATTTTATCGAGTTTATCTTCGAGGTTCTCGAAGTAGAGCTCGACTTCTTCGGAAAAACGTTCCTTCATACGGATCTCTATCATTTTGAGTACCGCGATCTGCGGCTTCATCATATGCTTGAGGGTGATAATATTTCGTTTGCGAGTCATGATGCTTTTGATGAGATCCGTTCCTCGAGCATTAAAGAGGTCTCTTTCGAGAGTTTTGAGATCTTTTCCAAAGCGCTCGAGCATCTTCATCGTCTTATCGAGAAAATTCTCGATAATCTCATAGAGGAGAAATGCGGGGGTAATAGTCTCACCTTTTTCGAGTCTCCCTTCATATTTCCCATAGATACGTTTCAGGGTCGTCGATGGGTAGTATCGAAAGGTGATGAGATAGTCCTTCGCGATAAATACATTGAGTTCATTATGGATATACCGCTCAGTACTGGGTTCATATTTCGGGAAATGCAGTACGAGAAAGAGGTAGTCATCATAGCTATCGATGCGTGCATATTGATTCTCCTCTAGAATCGCCTCCTTATCGAGTTCATGGAAGCCATATTTTTCGATAATGGTATCGATATCATCGAGTGAGGGATTGATAAAGTCCTGCCAGACGCCGATATTATGGTCAGGAAGGATTTGTGAGGTTTCTATTTTTTGGGATGTTGGTGTCTTTTTTGTAGCCATATCGTTGGTGCCCAGAGCGGGACTTGAACCCGCAAGCCCGAAAGCAGAGGATTTTGAGACCTCCGTGTATACCATTCCACCATCTGGGCAGGTTTTGCTTTGCAAAACAGAATCGAGATTTTAGATCTTAGGATTTAGGAGGAACTGAATGAGTTTCACGAGTGAATTCGAAGAGTCAGCTATTCCAATGTTTTGTGCTCTGAGATAGTATAAAAAAAGGATATGAAGTCAAAGCGAGAATTATAATTTTGAGCACATTTTTTACACTCGACTTTTCCGAAATTTCTGTATACTCTTATCCTGAAACTTATATCCTAAATACCTTCCTGTGAAATTCCAACTCGATAATATCATCACCGAATACGAAAATCTGGAAAGAGAACTTGCGGATCCGACGATCTACTCCGACCTCCAGCGAATCAAATCAGTCAATCAGAAAAAGAAATGACTCGAAAAAACCGTGAATCTCTACCGTGAGTACAAGAATCTCTACGCGAATTATGATGAAGTGAAAGAGCTTGTTTCGAATGAAAAAGATCCAGAAATGCTCGAACTCATGAAATCAGAAATCACAGAGGCTGAGATCCGTATCCCAGAGCTCGAAGAGGCACTGAAGATCGCGCTCCTTCCGACGGATCCTAATGATGAGAAAAATATCATCCTCGAAGTGAGAGCAGGGGTATGAGGAGATGAGGCAGGATTGTTTGCACTCTCCCTTGCTGAAGCCTATAAGAACTTTGCACGATCTGAGGGATATACGCTCGAGGTCATAGGTGAGACGTGGAATGATGCCTGAGGATACAAGGAAGTGATCTTCAAGATCGATGGAGTCTGAGCCTATTCCCGGTTCAAGTTCGAGTCGGGAGTCCATCGAGTCCAGCGTATCCCGAGTACGGAGAAAAATGGTCGAGTGCATACTTCGACGACGACCGTCGCCGTCATGCCAGAGGTAGAAGATGTCGATGTCACGATCCGAGAGGAAGACCTTGAGATTATGGCGTGTCGTGCGAGTGGTGCAGGAGGACAACATGTGAACAAGACGAATTCTGCGATTCGAGTCGTCCATATTCCCTCAGGACTCGCCGTCGAGTGTCAGGATGAGCGATCCCAGTTGCAAAATAAAGTAAAGGCAATATCCGTACTAAGGGCTCGACTGTTCGCGCTCGAAGAAGAAAAAAAGGCACAGGCTGAGTGAGCCTATCGACTTGCACAGGTCGGGACAGGCGATCGTAGTGAGAAAATCCGCACCTATAACTTCCCTCAGGATCGTGTGACTGATCACCGGATCAATCAGAACTTCTCGAATCTCCCCGTGATTATGACGGGAGACCTCGCAGATATCATCGATGCTCTCGCGATTGCTGATCAGACAGCGAAGCTCGAAGCAGCAGCAGGATAGAGAAAAGAGTTTATCAACAAACATATCACTACTTCCCCAATTTGTCATTCTCCGATAGGAGAATCTGTTCCCTCTTTTTTTACCATTGTCTTATGCATGTTAATTTATTAGAGCGACGATGGAAGATAGGATATGAGAAATGTCTTTTTTCCTCTGTGCAGCGAGGAATCCAGAAAGTTCTATTTGGATTCAAGATGTTTCTTTCCTCATCTTTCAGGGTTTCCAATTTACTATAAAAATTTACTTGACATTTATAAAATATATATAATATAGAAAATATAAGATAGGAATATTCCTCACCTTATACCTATAACTTTCCTCTACAATTATGAGAAAATTTCTCCTACTCCTCCTCGCTCTCGTTCCTCTGATTACACTTTCTGATGCGTTCGCATATCCTGGATGTACTCGTTCTGATATACTCGTCTGAGGTCAGGTCTGGGCAGGATGCAATGCGACGACACAGTCGAAGGGATCATCTGAAAGATCGGGATGGTTCTTCGCAGGGGATAAGTCAGCATCGTTCCTCTCCTATAATGGTATCGATCAGCGTCTCGCTTTCCAGTGAAAAGGAAAGATCCAGGACTGGTGATGGACGGTCGGTCCCTGTGCTCGAGGATATCGTATCCCCACACGAGGAGACTATGAGACAGCGATATATTATTCGAGACTGAACTCGACTCCACTCGCGTCGCTCCTTCTCCTTCCTGAGAATGGTGGATACAAGGCATACAGAGACTCAGATGGAGATATCATGGTCGAGTCTCGTGTGAATGTCACCGGATCCTACTGGACATCGACCAAGGAAGATATCTATGGACTCCGAAAT
>JAYUQR010000060.1:0-4349 GCA_043756665.1 Candidatus Altimarinota bacterium
ATTTCTTTTGTTAATAATTTTCCATCGGTTAAGATTTTTCTATCAATCATAATATCTCATGGATTTTTTTCATCAATAAGCAATCAACTATGCATAAAATCATTTCGTAATCAATCATAACTACAAAACTTATCAATTTCTATAAAGAGTTTGTCTATAATTTTTAAGAATGAAATACTATTCGAGTATTTAGTTAAAAATAGTGTTTTAAATATTTTACAAATTTCTCATGTTGTAAGGAGGTGTCTCAATGACTCAGAAAGTTCCGTAATATTTGTTTTTGATATTATATATCATTTTTTTGCTAGTTTCCTGATTTTTTCATCCTCGTTTATCGTATTAAGTAGAGAAATATCATTTTCTACTAACTTTTTTATACATAATCATAGAGTATATGTGAGCCTAGAAAATTCTACTACAAATTTTCCAATAGCTTCATATCAATTATCTTCTTTTTTATCCATAGTTACTTATTTCGTACATAGATGATCTTATACCGACTCTTTCCACCATCTCGCTCAGTGATCTCGAAAGCTCCGGTCGAGGCGAGGAGGGGAGTGAGCTTATTGAATCCATAGTTGCGAGGATCGAAGTTCGGTTGTTTTTTCTGGAGGAGCCCACCAACATCCCCGAGAAATGCCCATCCATCATCATCAGCGATATCTGAGATAGTATTCGCGATGAGCTCGATCACTTCTGGAGTGACCGTATCGAGCTGCGGAACAAGAGGCTCGAGTTCAGTAAATGGGATTATTTTTTCCCCATTTTTCGGTTTTTTCTCTTTCATAACCGCTTCTTTTATCGGTTTCTTCAATATCTCGATATAGATGAATTTATCACAGGCGACGATAAAGGGTTTCGGAGTCTTCTTCTCACCGATTCCATAGACCTTCATCCCTGCTTCACGGAGCCGTGTCGCGAGGCGGGTAAAGTCAGAATCACTCGAAACGAGACAAAATCAATCGACTCGCTCGGAGTAGAGGATATCCATCGCATCGATGATCATCGCACTATCAGTGGCATTTTTCCCGGTAGTATAGCCATACTGTTGGATCGGAGTGATCGCATTCTCCAGAAGGAGATCCTTCCACTTCGTGAGTCCAGGACGAGTCCAGTCACCATAGATGCGCTTGATCGTCGGGTTTCCGTATTTTGCAATCTCTTCTATCATTTCCTTCACGGATGCGGATGGGATATTGTCTCCATCGATGAGAACGGCGAGTCGAACTTCTGTGTCCATAGGATTGAGTGTTAGAATGTTGGAATCTTGGATTGTTCGAAGGTTCGAATCTTCCAAGATATCTTTGCGTCAGTAGAGAAAGAGTATTGAAAATACGTGAAAAATCAATATATTCCCATTATGCAGTATGAATCAATCTTTTCCCGAAACGGTTTCGAACTCTCTGAGGACGAACTCGAACAATTTCAGCGATTCCTCACGCTCTTCATGGAGTATAATAGTCATACCAATCTCTCAGCAATACGAGATGAGGATGGGATTGTCGAAAAGCATTTTGTCGATTCGCTGTATGGAGCTTCATTGATTCTCGATTATAGATGATGAATTATCGATCCGGAACAAGAGAACCAAGAACCAAGAACCAAGAACCAAGAACCAATAAAACTTCTCGATATCGGTTCTGGATGAGGATTTCCCGGGATTCCACTCAAGATCGTCATACCAGAACTCCAGGTGACACTTCTGGATTCTGTCGGGAAAAAAGTGAGGGCAATGAATCATTTCATCCATGAACTCTGACTCACGAATATCACGGCGATTCAGGAACGGGCTGAAGCTCTCGCAAAAAATACTGACTATGCTCGGAAATATGATATCGTCGTCTCACGTGCTACGGCATATATGAATGATATTCTTACCTGGTCAGTCCCATTTCTGAATAAAACAGGAAAGATTATTCTCTACAAGATGCCATCAGAAGATGAGAAAAAAGAAATCACCAAAATATGTAAGAAACTCAAACTCGTACTCACATGAGAGCTCGAGTACTCTCTCGATGGGAAGACGCGAATTCTCTATATTTTCTCCCGAATAGGCAAGGTACAAACAGTATTATATTAAAAAGATTGTTTTTTTTGCATTTATAAAAATTATATGATAGGGTATATATACATTTATCCATAAATATTTTTTCTATGAAGAATCAGATCGCACAGTTTCAGCAGAAACACAATGTCCGTCCCTATACCTTGATCCTCCTCGTCCTCCTTGCAGTATCGAATAATGCTCTTGCTGCAGCAGACTTATTCAACGTAACTCTCTAAGAATATTTTCTGTACAGTGCAGTATCATGATTCCTCAATTTTTGGGGAATTTTTTTTATTTCTTCTGATTTGAAAAGTTTTTCATGAGATGCCTCATTGTACAGAAATCCCAGAATAATATATATTAATACATATTATTAATATATTGCAATATAAAGTCCGTGACAAATTTCGAAGAATAGTCTAGTATACCTTGAACAGATAAAATTGTCCAAAATACAAATATATGAATTTCTTCGATAAATATACATTTCTCAGTTTCCAACCACGAGTGTGATCATTTGATTGGTGGAAGGGATTACTTCTATGGAAAAAGTTTGTGGCGGCAAGTATCCTCATTTCAATTCTTTCCTCTATCATCCCGATCTGGGTTTATCTAAATCGTTGAGATAAATATATTCCCTACGCTGAGTCACTCTATTCCCAAAAACTCGTCGATAGGAAATACCCGAGAAATACACTTCTCGAGCCGATTTCACGAGAGGAAACTCTCAAAATTGCTATAAATATCTGAGGTGGACTCGATTCCGACTGTCATGGTTCCCAGTACCTTTCATCAGATAGAGAAAATAGTTTTGATTGTGAATATCAGTCTTTTGCTGAAAAGAAGGGGATTATTTCAGGAAAATTTGATCCACTTGAATTCACTACTCGAAGTGAAGCAGTATACTCACTCATCGTAGCATCAGGACTGGAGCCATCCAAAAAAGAAATTCCATTTACAGATATCATCGGTGATCCTTGATATATCAGTCGGGCATATGAGGTAGGATGCATTCCATCTGATACCAATTTTTATCCGAATACAACTATATCTCGGGGAGAAATGTTTCAATTATCTGATTGTATACATACTGTATCAGCTTCGTATGTTTCTGCAAAGACACCTATTGGAAACACTTTACCAATACTGGACACCCGATGAGTACATAATGAATGACAAAGCCAATCAGGAAACATAGCAGATACTATCACCCCAACAATTATCTATGTCTATACGGGGATAGTGTATACTGGGACTGTAGTAAACATGCCTCAAAAAGAAATAGTACGAGAAAATATCCATACTATTGAGAAGGTTATACTTTCAACATGATCAAACACACATCTTCCCATATCTCCGAATAGCATCCTCGGATTTGATCCTCAAGGAAAACTCATCAATATTAAGATGGGTTCAGGAATTATAATTGAGGGAGGTATCTTTACTGTATTTCCTATTATCGCGAAAGATACTGATAACCCAGTATTCAATGCTGCACCTGAGATAGAAAACTCTCAAACGGCTGCTTTTATCAACTGAGTGTATCCGTCAACACCAATGACTCCGTTCCAGCTCATCACAGGATCACTCCCATCTCAGCTATCACACTGAGTGAATTCAGTTTTCTGAAGATCTGATGCGGTAGTCGCACGTGCTGGGGACTATACGTCTGATCTCGTCACTGAGTCAGGATCTCACCTCTATTTTTCTGATCTGCGTGCTCAAAATGCTGTATCTGGATCCCTCTCCATTTTTTCTTCACAAGTATCCGCCTTCTCGGGTATAGTATATAGCATTACGGGTACTGGACTTACAGAACTTATCGCAGATATTAATGCTTTCACAGGATACCTTTCGACAACGAATAACACTCTTATAAATTATGCAAGTGGTCTCGCTATATTTTCTGGAAATATCGCAACATTCTCTGGAAATATAGCGAGCTTCTGAGCCAATATCACAGCATTTTCTACTGATATGACAGCCTTCTCGGGCTCTATATCCACAGTAATCAATGGGTTTAGTGCACTGAGTTCTGACTTCTCGACTCTTTCTGGTGTGATGATGGGTATCGGAAATAATCTCACCACAGACTTCAACACCCTCTCAGGATCATTCAACACCCTCTCAGGATCATTCAACACCCTCTCAGGATCATTCAACACCCTCTCAGGAACCGTCGTAACCATAGGCAATAACATCACCACTCTTTTCAACACCCTCACCACCACGAATGGCTACCTTGCAACAGCTACAGGAGATATACTGACTCTCCAAACCAATCTCTCCACCACGAACTCGA
>JAYUQR010000061.1:0-12421 GCA_043756665.1 Candidatus Altimarinota bacterium
TGGCATAGAAAAAGTGGGTTAAGTACTGATATTTTTAGCGAATTCAGTATACCCACTTTTTCTATTTTAGTGAAAGGATGTGTTTGGACTTAACAAATATCAGAGTATATCCCTGCGGAGCTTAGGGAAGGTTTTAGAAGAATGGCATTATATGATGCATGGCTCAAAAGTGGAGATACAGAGATTCCTTGACTTGAACAAAGAATCAGAGATGCATGATATGATATAACTCAGTTTTCTTGAGATCATATTTTTCCAGGTGTATCTAAAAGGTTTTTGATGCAACTGTACTTATGTTCGGAGCATTTCCGTGAGCTATTCAATACTGCTAAGCAACTTACATGAGAAAAAATATGTCTCGCACATCGCGTAAGTTTTAAGGATTCAAAAGTGACACCGCTATCACTATTTGATGTCAGAGTTTATACAAGAACCCCTAAGTATGCGTTTGCTTCCGTTAATCTAGATGATGGGACATATGCTGATACGGAACGATTCTGGTATGATCTAGAAGGTAATATGATAGATTTCGAGATTGCCTTAAGTACTATTCGAGCACAGGACCAAGTTCTAGCAACAGAGGAACGAGCACTGGCAAATCTTGACAGAGTATTTGGTAACTGGTTTCAGGGCTGAGCATTACCTTTAGATATAATAGAAACGATAGCTGCCCAATTAAAGGACTGAAAGTAGTTGAAGATGCGTATTCTACTCCAACTCCAAATATTCATCAATTCTTACCTGCCAGACGAACTCATCGATATGTGAGACGAGGATCATCGTCCCTTCATATTCATCGAGGGCTTTTGCGATAATAGGAAGGTGGCGGAAGTTGATATGATTCGTTGGTTCATCGAGGATGAGGAGTCCTGGTTTCTCGAGAGCGAGCTTTGCGAACATGACGAGACCTTTTTGACCTTCAGATAAGGCTCAGATCGGAGTCGCCATGAGTTCTCCGGTGATGAGGAATCCTGATGCAAAGGAGCGGAGATCCTTATCGAGGGCTTTTCGATCGGACGCTTCGAAGAGGCAGTCATAGACTTTCTGAGAGAAATCCAGTGTAGAAAAATCCTGACGATAGTAGCCAATTTTTACATTGTCTCCGATTTTCACTCATTTTGCGGTTCACTTCGCGATAGATTCGAGGAGAGTTGATTTCCCGATCCCATTCGGTCCTGAGAGGAGGAGGTGACGATTTTTCCCGAGGGTGACATCGACCTCTTTTTCGATCGGATGATGATTCCTGATAATCTGGAGACTCGTGATCCGGATGATCTCACCACCGATCCCTTCCTGGTTCGGTATTCGGAATTCTCGTATCGTCTTATCTTCCCGCCTCACATCACCCTTGCTCGCCTCGAGCTCTTCCGCCTTTTCGACCATTTTCTTCGCTACCGCTCGAAGTTTTCCTCCCTTATGAGCAAAGACATTTGCCTGATCTTTATTGGTCTGGATTTCCTTCTCGAGTCGACTATTCTCTCGGTTCTGCGATTCGATCTTTCTTTCTACTTGCTCGACGGCATCATGGTAGTTTCCCACGAATTGTTCGACTTTTCGTGTCCAGATATCGAGGTAGAGGATCCCATCGGTGAAGTTATTGAGAAACTCAGCATCATGAGAGATCACGAGAACGGTTTTCGTATAGTTCTGGAGAAATGATGTGAGGTGCCAGATCCCACCCGCATCGAGGTTATTCGTCGGCTCATCGAGGAGGAGGATATCGGGATCCTGGATGAGAGCGCCTGCGAGGAGGAGTCGAGCCTGTTGTCCACCAGAAAAAGTCTTCACGGTGCGTTCGAGGAATCGCGTGAATACCTGTTCCTTCGTCATATCTGATCCCTCAGGTACCGCAGGAACAAAATCGACGGCATCCAGGACTCAGCGAATATCTCGATCGATATTATGTGCATCGGAGCGTGAATACTTTCGGAAATAGTCACTGATCATGAGTTCCTTATCTTCTGAGTGCATGACTTGTCTCGCGATCGCGATATGTTTCCCATTGGTCACCAGGATACGCCCTTCCTGAGGAGTGAGCTCTCCCGTGATCATCTTGAAGATCGTGGACTTTCCTGCGCCATTCTGCCCCATGAGGGTGATTTTCGACCCTTCTCGTACAGAGAAAGATGACTCTTCGAGAAGCCACTTCGGAGCCATGTGACCAAAAGTCACTTCATCGAATCTGATAATAGTATCGCCAGCCATAGAGAATAAGAGATTAGAAATAGTGGGAGCGATAGAGTGGAATCGGGAGTATAGCTATTGCTATTTTTATCGCTTTTTCGTGAGCGGATTGTATAGAAAAATACAGAAAAGCAAAATGGAAAGAAGATTCTTTTGACAGAAGTACAAAACAAGTGTAAATTGGATGGATACTCAATACAAAATATGTGACTCAATGCCCCAAGATCACTTGAACCTCAGACATATCATGCACTCGGCTATATGCAACATAGCTTCATAAGTGCTGAAGTTGCCAATCTCATACATCCCGAGAAAAATTATAGAATCGTTGAGACACGTCCAGATGGAACTATCTTTTCAGATACAAAAGTAGAAGGATCTATGATAGTAAAACATTATTGAACCATCTTTTCAGACTATAAGCATTGATTTGTTGTCTATGAAGATTGATGAGATACACCAATTTTTGTGTATAGTGGACTCATACCTGATAGAGTTTTTCAGGTTATTAGCCAGTTACAACACTAATATATATTTAAAATACTAATTTATATTTGACAATAACGAGACAGAGAGTTATACTGAGGGAGTATTATTTCTCTAAGTTATAAAATATGAATGCTCTTTCAAGGGTACCTGCTGTAGAATGATGAATGGTTCCAAATTCATGACTTCCGACTTGAGCACAAAATGCAGTGGCTCATTTACCGACATTCAATGAAGCTGTAAATCTTATCGATACTGGTATTACAGAAGCACTATGCTCAAGGGATGTTGTTTCACTGAGAATCTGAATATATAAGAAAAATAATGACAGACCTATTCTCGACCCTGAGAGAGAAAGTATCGTCAGGGATGATATGTTTGCATATCTCAAGATAAAGGCACATGCCGTGAGAAATGTTGGAAATACGAGCGATCAATCTGCTAAATTCTGGAATGCTATCATGACGTATTCTCGTTCGATTCAGGAATCTGCAGAGCCTTCTGGAACTATAGATACCATAGCGTCACTCAGAACGGAGATAGATAACCTGAATAGGGAAATTGTGAAACTCGTCGCAGAAAGGATGAAATTATTTGTAAGACAGTCTCAAATTGAATGACATGGAATCGCTCCTATTCATGCAAAATGAACTTCGGATACATATTTTCCTATATTTTCCGAGCTTGATTGACTCTGTATGGCTGGCAGATGAGCCAGACTCCCGATTTGAAATGGTTGATGGTAGTTAGATTAGAATAATGTATAATCAAAAACTCCACCCTTGCGGATGGAGTTTTTTTTGGGCATATGGTGCCCGGGGGGGGAATTGAACCCACGACCTTAAGCTTAGAAGGCTTCTGCTCTTCCACTGAGCTACCCGGGCAAAAAATCCTGAAAATCTGCGAACTTCTTTGTTAGAAAAATTTATTTCTCGATTATGTATATTTTTATACACTCACTTCGAAAAAATTTTTCTGCCTCGAATTTCTTGATTTTGAGTATTTTTCTGAACGGAGGATAGTGAGAATGGTGAGAAAGTCAAACAGATTTCTCTCAGCATGCTTCTCACTCCTACTTCTCGTTTTTCGAGATTTTTTTCGTATGCCGAACGGTTCTCGATCGATCGAAATAGTAGACTCCATCGACATAGATGATCTGCCACCACTTCTTCCCGAACTGATAGCCGATGATCATCGCGATACCAGCGACTATCATGTATGCTTCTCGGGAGAGCATCATATCCGTGAATCATATGATCTCTCTGAGCGGGATGATACGATAGATAACGAAGGAATAGATGATACAAAAATAGAGACTCACGAAGAGGAAAACAAAAAATGTCATCATCAGGAACATGTAATAGAGTCGTTTCATAGATTTTGAGGATTACAGATTCATAATATCATGGTTCATCATGAGAAGCAAATAATCTGTCCAGATAATTTTCGATTTAGTCTTATTTCTTTTCAGTGAATTCGATGTCCCCACCTTTTTGTCTATGTATCCCCTCATTCGTCGAGGCTCATCACATCGAGGTGAAGATATGGGCGAGTGAAAACTCTTCACTCCAGGATCGTGTTACATATTTTCCATAGAGCTGAGAGAGATAGATCATGATACCACCAGCCATCATGAGCGCCACGACTCGTACGATTGTCCCATAGCTTCACTGCCAGATATCATATCCGAGGATCTTCAGAAGTGCAAATGTCCCGATATAGAGACCGATCGTACGCAGAACGGTACTCGATGTCGAAATGCCACGAATGATGAGGATACTCGCGATGATCGTCAGATAGATCGAGACCGCGAATGTCGCAAAGAAGTGATCAATGTATAGACATGAGATGATGAGGCATCCTAGGACACTGATGCCCATGTTCATATACCCCATATGTTCTCGCGATCTATATCCGAGGTATCCGATAGACAGGATGATCCCGAGTGCGGTACCCTGGATGATAAGTGGTCAGATTCCTTTTATCAGAGAGTCGAATTTCCCGATAAAAACAAGGCAGAGTCATCCGAGAAGTAGAGCGAGAAATACTTTTTGTATACTTTTCCCGAAGTGTTGATATACAGGGGCGATAAGGAGGAGGAATACTGCAGGTCAAAATATACTCCACCCAGTACCAGTATATGGTATAATCTCTCACATACCATAGCCTATAATACATATAGATACTATATGGAGTATATCATAGAGTGTTCGTATCTTTTGCTCTCATCTCGCTATGATGACGAGACTCGAGAATACTGATATAAGCATCAGGATGAGTAGAGCGAACATGAACCAGTCCTCCTGGACGATATGGAGCATGACAGTGATCTGCTCTATCACCCCGATAAAAAATACGATACTCGCCGCGATAAATACCCTCGTCTCTCTCATACGAACCGAGACCAGATAGAGGATCGATGACTCCGTGATCCATGCGAGACTCATGATCCCAGGCGTATCACCAAAAACAAAGGCGAGTGCCAGAGTAAAGAGTGAGAGGGGAAGTGCAAAGAGTATGAGGAGTGTATTACTCGCGGTAGCTGTACCCTCTGCTCATCGACGTGGAGTCGATCCATGAGGGAAATATCGTGATCCCGTGATCATCGCATAGACGAGATAGATGCCCGCGAGGACGATATATGCAAGTCCGAGGATCAGTCCTGGGAATCGCACCACTCAGATCTCATAGAGTCCATAGCTCACGATGAGTGCTCCGAGAGGCAGAGATCCGAGGAGAAATGATGGATGCATGATCGGACGATCATCACGAGTCATGATATAGGGGATAAGGAGCGAGAGTGCGAGGTAGAGAGTGATCGCTATAGTGGAGTATATATATGCTATTTCGAATGTATTGGGATAGATCATCAGAATACCACTCAGTACGATCGCGAGGAAGAAGAGGAATCCATTTCTCAATCGCAGCGTCAATATACCTGCTCCGATGAGGAGGAATATGCTCATGCACTTTGTGAGAATAATCTCCGTCACCTCGATGACACCTATTCAGACACTCACTGGACTCATCCCGAGCAGGATCAATATCCCGAATCAGATGATCGAGACCGATCCGAGGAGGATCGAAGCCGTCCTGAAAATAACAATACTCAAAATACAAAATACAGATGCTCACGTCATGAGGAGGAGGTATATACTCGTTCCTCCATCTATCCAAAATCAGAGCAGTCCGAGGATGAATGAGAGTCCTCAAAAAAGCGTGAGAAATGTGAGACTCACTATGGACTGGAGTGAAAAGTATACGATCATCAAAAGGAGTCCGATAATCCCAAATGGTATGACGATAAAGGATGATCCTGCGAGTGTCGAGACGAAGAGGACGATATAGGCACCGATGCATATGGAAAGTGGGGAGAGTGTCGCCCGATAGGAAACTATCGCAAGAGCACACGTCGAGAAGGCGAGAGCGATAAAGAGAACTATCAATTCTCGCATACTGGCATCGATACTCACGATACTCAGCAGGATGGTCATACCTATAGTTCCGATTCCCTGGAGATAGCTGATATTCTCTCTGACTGATTGTTTCGCATAGAACGTATTGACCAGAGCAATCGCGACTGTGAGGATCGTCGTATAGATCGTCAGGAGGATCGCACTCGATGTATCAGATCCTATGAGAAATGGAGTCAGGTAGGCAAAAATAAATGCAAATCCGAGAAGGACTCGAGATCGATATATGAGTGAGAGGACGACGGCGAGAGCGGTATTCAGGAGGATAAATACCGTGGTGACCGTATCAGAAAAGAGAGGGATACCGGATCCGATGGTCGTACTGAGGAGGTGTCGCCCTGAGAGGATGGTAAGGAAATTCACAGCGATACCGATACCGAAGAGGACCCGAGA
Source organism: Candidatus Altimarinota bacterium (assembly GCA_043756665.1). Classification (GTDB taxonomy): domain Bacteria; phylum Patescibacteriota; class Gracilibacteria; order BD1-5; family UBA2023; genus STC-74. The sequence goes on from JAYUQR010000061.1 coordinate 6,537, forward strand.
CTCGATAATAATTTCTTTTTTATCGAGATAGAGTCCTGTTCCGATGAGGAAAAATCCGAAGAGGAGGCCGATACAAATCTTCCCAACGGGACCGACTTGATCGAATATCAGATAGAGAAAAAAGAGGGCTCCGAGAAAGAGGAGGATCCCTCCTACCTTCGCAAGTGGTCGTTCTGAGAAGAAATTCCCGATCCAGAGTTTCAGACGAGATGGTTCGTCTTTCGCTTCGATATGTTCCTCTAGAATAACGGGAACTATAAGATCACTCGTGATAGTAGTGAGAGAAACAGGAATGCTTTCTGATGATTTCTCTACCGTGAGTGGTTCCGATCCAGTCGGGATAGATGAGCTGGAAAAATATTCGATTGGGGCTCCCATACTCTGTTTCTGAGTACTCCACTCATTCACCGCCTCTATGATTTTCTTCCGTGGAAAGAGGATCCACTTTGTACCAAAAAAAATAATTACAGAGAAGATCGAATATTCGAGATGGATCATCATCGGTACTGTCGCGAGTACAAAGGCGATACACCAAGCAAACGTATTGAGGAGTGAGATCATAGAGGAAGTGTTAGAGTGAGATTTTTCTCATGAAATAGATAATACCAGCGATAAAGATGAGGGCTATCATACCAAAGATCACCATAAATAGTGTCCGATTCGACTCGATCATGCGATCATCTTTCTCATCGCATATATTCCCAATATGGTCATCATCCGTATCTCGCTGATCCTGGTTCCATACTCATGGACAATTATCGAGAGCATCGACGATACTGTCTCGATCCGTATCTTCACAGGCATTTCCGACCCCATTATTGTTCCCATCTTTCTGATCAGGATTTGCCCGATCGATACAGTTATCGCGCCATCCGATGATCGTATCACTATCACTGTCTTCGCACATTTCTCAGATCCCATTTTTGTTCCCATCTCACTGATCGGTATTCTGGATCGAGAGACAGTTATCACAGGCATCCCCTATACCATCACTATCTGTATCACGCTGATCCTGATTGGCAGTCTTACGACAATTATCTGAAAAATCGAGAATCCCATCCGTATCACTATCATGTATTTTCTCATACTCTTCCTGTATCGTGCAGGTATCCCCGATAGTGTTCATATCGAGATCTCTCTGATCAGGATTAAATATCCGACAGTTATCACAGGCATCACCCACTCCATCACTATCTGTGTCTCGCTGATGGGTATTTGCATTTTGACGGCAGTTATCTGCACCATCGGCGATAGTGTCACTATCCGAGTCGAATTCACAGGCATCCCCGACATTATTGGCATTGAGATCTTTTTGTTCCGTATTCGATATCGTCGGACAGTTGTCACTCTTTCCAGCAATCCCATCACCGTCATCATCGCTACACGCATTCCCGATCCCATCATAGTTCCTATCTGCTTGATCCTGATTCGACTCAGTTATACAGTTATCGCGCATATCGATGATAGTATCACCATCGCTATCCTTTCCTGTAGTGGGAAGTGGGCTAAAGGTGAGAGGGAGAGGATTCTGAACCATAGTCTCTATCGGACTTCTTGGGGTAGAGTCTCATCGCTCATTTTCGAGAGAAAACAGTCGACTCGATTCACAGATCCATCCACGATACGCTTCGATCGGAGAGAGACTTTTCAGAGATAGGATATAGATTGTTGGTGTTTTTTTATCGAAACGGAGCGTTCTCAGGAAAGTGCTCGACTGAGTAGTTTTTCACTCGGGGAATGAGAGCCGAATATACCTGAAAGTATAATTGCTCATATCGGATCTGTCTATCTGGACATAGGTCGTTCCATCTTTTGATATCTCTACAGTATATGAGGTATTTGATACGATGTCCCATACTGGAAAAAAGGTATTCTTTTCGAGTACACTACCAAAGTCTAAGACAAGAGAAAATCATCAGGGAGCCATGAGCGGATCGATCTCGATAGCTGTCTCAGAGATATCATCGAGGAGGAGTCATGATTGTTCCAGTGGGAAAGCCCCAATGGAAGAGGCGAGGCTATAGGGATAGGTCTCACGGGTGATGCTCGGTTGTATCCTCGAAGGGATGATATGACCATCCTGAGTAAAAAAGAGATCATCCCGCTTCTGTGTCATAACAAAGAGTGGAGATGATCCAGATGCGCTGATCGAACTATATTCTGTGAAGCATCGAGTCTCGAGAGCTGACACCGAGAGGGGAAGTGCGATGATACTCGCAAGAAAGAGAAACAATAGTCGCATAAAAGAGTGAAAAATATAGGTTCACTATAGTATATTCTCGAGAAGCGTCAAAAAAATACTATTGACATAGTTTGGATACTTTTTCATATACGAAAAATCCTCTGTGAAAAACAGAGGATTGTACAGAGTAGAATGGTGGAGAAATGGATGCGCTCATCTATACTAAAACTGCTTAATAATTACTTATGTTATTGTCTTCACTAGCTGGATTTTCTCTTTCATCAGGACGATCTTCTCATTATTGATTAATCATTACTATACTTCTTAAAATTCTCTGCTTGTTCAAAGATCTCTTTAAACACTTCATCCTTGGTAACTGGTGGATAATCATTTTCTGCAAGAACTAGAATAAGATCTACCTTGAGCTCTGCCTTTATATCATTGCGCTGAGACCAGCCAGAATATTTTGTTTTATCATCTACTATCTTTTTCACTTCGCAAGCAAGATGGATGAGCTTATCTTCTGAATATTCGAATTTGTACTTCTCTGCAATAGACTTGAGGATATCATAGAATGCCTTCTCTTCGAAGTTGATTCCCATATCTACGAATGAATCTCTATCTGACTGAAGCTCCTTAAAGAGATCAGCGAATTGTCCTGCTACATCTTCGAGAACATCATCTGCAAGTGCTTCTGATTCTTTGCGTTCATTGTATTTCTCTACGAGTTCACGGAACTTCTTTGAGAAGTCTACTCACTTGAGTTTATTTACTTTTTTATATTCATTGATTGCCTGAGAAAGCAAATATTGTAAGAGTTTGATTTTTGTATTTGGGAGTTTGATCTTATCAACCATTGCGAGATATTCATCACTGAATATGTCACTTGTTTTCTCATCTTCTTTTCCGAGTTTGAATATCTCTTCTATTCATTCACTTATGATTGCCTCATTGATCATATCTCGCACTCGTGCATTCATCTGTGCAATATCTGGAGCATCACCCTTGGTGAGCTTGTGGATGATAGCTCTAACAGCAAAATAGAAGTGAATAGTATCCTTCTCTATTTCTGTGATTTCTTCGGAGGAACAACAAAGACTATAGCCTGATCTGAGCTTTTTCGATATTGCCATAAATCGTTTCTCTATATCGCCTGTAAGTTGCACATACTCTGATGCTCGATTGAGGCAATCCAGTTTTCTGAGCGGACTACCAGTAAAATAATCTTTTGAGTCAAAGTTATGAAAGAGCTTCGATAAGAGATCGAGTTGATCCTTCACGAGGATGATGGCTTTCCCAATATCTTCAAAATTATTATCATCGACCGCACCATACTTTTTGAGAGCTACATTCATATTACTCTTGATCCCGATATAGTCGACTACTATTCCCATCTCTTTTCATTCATAGACTCGATTTACTCGTGATATTGTCTGGATAAGTGAGTGTTGCTGGAGGGGCTTATCGATATAGATCGCATCGAGAAATGGGACATCGAAGCCTGTGAGCCACATATCTACTACTATGGCAATCTTGAAATTTGATTTTTCATTCTTGAATTGCCTATCGAGTTCTTTTTTCTCTTCTTTTGGTCAGATAGCATTATAGAGATCTTTTGGATCATCTTTTCCACGAGTCATGATGAGTTGTATCTTTGCAGTTGGCTTGATTTCCTTCTTTTCTTTTTCAGAAAGCTCAACCCCGATATCACACTCCTGAACCGTCAACCATTCAGGTCGGATTTTTATGATCTCTTTATAGAGCTCAAAAGCTATGGGTCTACTTGAGGAGACGAACATAACCTTTCATTTGAGAGAAGCTCACTCGATAATCCGATTTTTATAGTGTTCTACAAAATCTATAGCAACAGCTCGGATACGATCTGGATCTCAGAGAATTGCCTCCATCTGGAGTACTGCTTTTTTACTCTCTTCTATCTGATACTCATTCGCTCCATCTTCTTCACATTTCTTATAGTAGTTTTCTATCTCTCGGAGTTTGGTACTATCGAGTATGACCTTCGCTGCTCGTCACTCATAGACGATAGGGACCGTGATCTTGTCTTCTACTGATTCCTTCATCGTATAGGCGTCAACTACTCAACCGAATACATCGAGAGTGCCATCGACTGGAGTTCCTGTGAATCCTACATAGGTAGCATTCGGGAGTGAGTCGTGGAGATACTTCGCAAATCCGTATGTCTTCTGTACTCATTTTTCAGTAACCTTCAGCTTCTGATCGAGGTTAATCTGAGAACGATGAGCCTCATCCGAGATACAGATGATATTCGAGCGGTCTGATAGGAGATCTGTATTTTCTGTGAACTTGTGGATGGTCGTGAGAAATACTCCACCACTTTTTCTTCACCCAAGAAAATCCTTGAGATCATTTCGAGTCTCTACACTGACGATCGTATCATCTCAGATGAATCATTTTGCATTGGTAAATTGTCCTGAGAGTTGGTCATCGAGATCAGTCCTATCAGTGATAATCACGATAGTGGGATTCGAGAAATGTGGACTCTTCATGAGGATGCGGGAGAGATAGAGCATCGTGAAGCTCTTGCCACAACCTGTCGCTCAGAAATATGTCCCTCACTTTCCATTTCCCGCTGGTCGCATACTCAGCTTGATACTCTCGAAGAGCTTGTTCGCTGCATAATACTGGGGATAGCGACATACAATCTTGGTATCACTTTTCGAAGTATCGGGAAAGTAGATAAAGTTCCGTATCACATCGAGGAGTCTCTCCTTATGAAAGAGTCATCGTACCATCGTAAAGAGTGAATCAATCCCATCTCGTTCTATCGGCTCATTGCCCGTGATTTTTCTCCAAGAATAGAAAAAATCATACGGAGAAAAGAGTGAGCCATTCTTGTTATTCACTCCATCACTGATAATGCAGAGAGCATTGTACTTGAAGAGTTCTGGTATATCTCGTTGGTATCTCACGGTGAGTTGATTGTATGCATCCTTGATGGTTGTATTCGTCTGGATCGCTGTCTTGAACTCAAGTACTACCACAGGTAGACCATTGATATAGATGATCCCATCAGGAATACGCTTCTCAAATCCCTGGATCTCCAGTTGATTCACGATTTTGAATATATTGTTCTCGACAGTCATATAGTCCATCAGCTCGATGAATATATCTTTCCTGGTCCTATCTTCTCGCTTGAGTACGAACCCATCTGATATGAGCTTCATGATAGACTTGTTGCTCTCATAGAGTACACTACTCGGGTAGACTTCGAGCTGGCGGATGATCCCATCTCGCTCACGATCTGTGAGATCAGAGTATCGCCCCATGAGATACGAGTGTATATCAGATCGGATGAGTACCTCTTCAGGAGACTTGTCTATCGTCTGTCCGCTCACATACTCATATCCTTCTTCTTGGAAGAGTTCGATGACGGCATGTTCGAGAGTTTCTTCAGTGAATTTCATATAACATTGGTTAATTAGATGCATTATATCTCTAAATCTTCAATTTCTTTTTTTAATTCTTCTTTTGTTGGCAAATACAAAGCATATTTACTAGCAAATATATTACTATCTTCTGGCAAAGTAATTTCTACTAAAGTATCTTTTTTATCTTTACACAAGATGATTCCGATAGTTTTGTTTTCATCATCAGTTTTTATGAATCGATCATAGTAGTTCACATACATCTGCATCTGTCCGAGATCTTGATGTTTGAGTTT
>JAYUQR010000062.1:0-12251 GCA_043756665.1 Candidatus Altimarinota bacterium
TATCAATCTCGCAAGTATCGATAGAAAAGTTGTCGTTGCCCAGATACTCCAGTCAAATGCTATTCGTCCAACACTCGATATCGGTGGACTTATTACCCAATTTAGAAAAGTCGCAGAATCATCCAATATTCGACTCAAAGGATTCAATGTCGCAAATGATACAATTTCTACTACCTTGATAGCAACGCATGGCGATCTCCAAATCCATCCTGATCCTGTATCAACTATCATTCGGATGATGCGAGATTATTCTCGAGTACAGAAGTACTTCTCTCTCGAGCCAATTTATTCGATTTCAGGAACACGAACTGAGCGAATAACTTCGATAGAGCTGAAAGTTATCGGAAAGAAATACTAATTTATTACCATCTCAGAGTATGCAAAACGAAACAATTTCCCGACAAAATAGGGTTCTTGCCCCCATCATCCTCGCTATCACTATAGTTGTCGCGATTCTCATCCTTAGGCCTGTCTATGCATGATTCATAGAGAAAAATGCACTGATCACACAGAATATTTCCACACTCGAGTCTCGTACAACGGTGTACAATAAACTCCTCGAAATACGAGCCATGTTCGACTCTGGGGCAACCTCTGATTTACAAAAAAAGGTCGATCAGCTCGATAGAAAATTCAATGTCAGTGATATCATGGAAACGGTTATGCTCAATTTATTTACCAAGGCAAATCTTTCAGAAGAGCCAAAAATTAGTATTGGTACTATTTCTGTGAGTAAGTGATCAAAACTTCCGAATGGATTATCATTCTGACAGGTAAGCATAGATGTCACGGGATGAGATATGTATGATGTTATCGATTTTATCACTTACCTGACGACGAATTCACCATATGCATTCACGATCGATAGTATATCGCTCCCACTCGATACTGATCCAGAAGTACAGTATCTCAATGGATCGAAATTTTCACTATCACTGTCTCTCGGAATGTATTACTACGAGTAAAAAGACCATCGTTAACCTATATATATGAATCTATTCACTCCTACAATATCAGTAAAAGATAAAGCACTCTTCTATGAGAATATTGCGAATCTTCTCGAAGGAGGGGTATCGTTGATTGCAGCGCTGAGGTGACTGCGGGATCGTATCGCAGTAGGGAGTCTCCATGATGGTATCGATAACCTTATTTTTTTCGTCGAATGATGAGATTCGATCAATATAGCCATGCGCAAGCTCCCGAATTTCTTCCAGGAACAGGAGGTTGCTATCGTCGAGAGTGGCGAACAGACAGGACTCATACAGCAATCTTTCCTCGCTATAGCCCGCGATCTGAGATCTCAGGAAGAACTGAGAAACAAGATCATCGGAGCCCTGACGTATCCGCTCATTATCATGATTTTCCTCTTTATTGCACTCTCAGTCGTCATGATCTATGTCATCCCACAACTCATGCCGATAATCGGTGAGATGACGGGTGAGCTCCCATGGACAACACGGACTCTCGTGGGAACGAGTAATTTTTTCAAGGAATATTTTGTCTATATCATTCTCCTCATCATCGCTACTGCACTTTTTTTCCAGTGATATACTCGCAGTGATATGGGAAGGCGTTGGTGGGATAAGGAAAAACTCTACTTTCCACTTTCAGGAAAGGTGTACAAAAACTATCTCATTGTTCGAGTGATGTCGACATTTCACCTCTTGAGTGCCTCAGGTATCAGTATCGTCAAGACACTGAGGCTCACGGGTGCCAGTGCAGGAAATAAGATCCTAGAGGAATTATTTATAACTATTTCGGATGATATTGCTCATGGAACACGCATATCTGGATCTATGAAGGATCGCGATCCGAGTGGATTTTTCTTCTCTCCTGATATCCTCCAGATGATCGAGAGCGCAGAGAAGACATCGACACTCAGTACTATTATCGAAAAAATCGCGGTTCAGTATAAACGTGAGGTCGATAATGCACTCTCGACGATGGTAAAATTTATAGAACCAGTTGCACTCTTGATCGCGGCACTTTTTGTACTTTGGTTTGCGCTCTCGATTTTTTCAGCTATCATGCAGATAGTTACACTTGCTGGAAATTAGCCGTACTTATGAGACCTTTCAAATTTTTGCATACTTGAGGCTTTACACTTGTCGAGATCATGATCATCATATCTATGATCATGATCCTCATGGGAATCACCATGTTCCCGTATAGTTACTATATGGATCGCTCGAGAGTCGAAAAAGAGAGTGATATGCTCTCACAGGAATGGATTCTCGCACACAGTGATGTAAAAAATGGGATCCTTTATGATGGAATTTCCCATGCCCACCTCTATTTTTCATTCCATACAGGATCAAGTACTATCGATGTCACTCTGTCGACTGGGGGCACGAGTCCAGAAAAAATCTACAAGACTATTTATCTAGAGAAGGGTATTGAGATCCAGTCTATGAGTGGCTTGAATTTGGGGAAAACGAGCACTCTCACCTACCACATAGCACCTCCATACGGTATTGGTAGATTTTCCACTGGATGAGGTGAATTCGATCATACTGGTATACTTTTACGTTTCGGATATCGGTGAGCCACGCTCGAATCCGGGAGATCTCGTCAGATACTCTTACGTCCTTATTACTAAACTCCGATAATGATTCGAATACTTTCTCGAACATCAGGGTTCACTCTCATAGAGATTATTGTCGGTATGCTGATTTTTTCGATCGGTATGACAGGAATACTCGCGATCCTCCATACAACGATCAATAATTCCCTCTACTCTCGACACGAGATCGTTGTGGCCAATCTTTTGCGAGAAGAGGTCGAGCTTATAAAAAACATGAGAAATAGTAATAAACGAAATTTTATCCCATTTGATAGTGTTCAATTTATAGGAACTACGGGTACAGGGTTTTCGAGTGGTACCTATATCGTGGAGAATAACTATACTCATTCATGAGTCGAGATAGATATGAATACCGGAAACATCAGAGCACTTCCCATGATACTCTCGGGAGTGATACTGTGACCGACACTCGAATCGAAATATCTTGCGACTCGTCTTTTTCTCGATGATCAGGGTAGGTATACACATACACATACCGCAACTGGCACCTTTTTTGCTTCCTATATACGTATCTCGCCACTGGAAGTTTCAACTCTGGGTATCCTCAAAAAAGACGGGAAAGAGCAAGGATATATACTCGACGCCAGAGTCATAGTTCAGTGAAGGGGATACAATGAATATGATCTGAAAACCGTTATAACTGATTGGAAAAAATAATCTATGAAAATACTCAGACAAACATCGGGATTCACGATCATAGAGCTCGTCATATCGATAACGATATTTTCACTGATGATTGTCTCAATCACTTCTCTCTATATACAAACGACCTATCTCGGTGAGAAAATGCGCAATACACGATATCTCTCAGAATCAGCTCGTGAGATAACTGAGCGTATAGCTGATGATGTGCGTTCCCTAGGGATCAGTTCGAAATACTCCCGATATGATGATCATACAGTAGGAAATGATACCTGGAAGAATCCATCCTATCAGGATGGTGGAGAAATTCTCACTATCGGAAATGAATCCACAGTTCAAAAGACATATTTTTATGGGAAATATATTTGAGGGATACTTTCTCGTTGTGATATATCCGATAAGCTCAATAAAAATCAACATTGTGGACTCTATGTTATGCCGGCTTCGATATGAGGATGAACCGTTTCTCCCTCATTTTCTGATGCGTGGAATCTCGTCGATAGTTTTATTCCCGAAGAAAGTCGGAAACGTGTAAAGATAGAGGATCTCACGTTCTATATTGCATGAGATGGTATCCATACTGAGAAAAAGGTAACCCTCGTACTGACCCTCGCACTAATGCCTCGCATCGGTATACCTGCAACTCTCGTAAATGAGACCCGACTCCATATCCAGACGACCATAAGCGAACGTTTTTTCACTCTCAACTAATGAAATACACTCCTCTTCATATACAATCTCAGAAATGATTCACGATCCTTATCGCGCTCGGAACGATCGGAATTCTCCTCATCATCGTGACGGGTATCGCGAGTATCTATATCAATGAAATGAAACTCTCACGATTGCAGTACAATAATATCCTCGCCTATGCTCAGGCAGATGGGGTATTCGAATACGCGATGCTAAAAGTTGCGAATCATAGGGATTGATTCCAGGATTCAATTGCCTGAGATGATATCGATAGTCTCATATTCTCAGGATCGACTCCAAGAACGGAAAATACAAGTGTATCATACCGTATACAATCCCAGTCGAGAGATCAGGAATTTACACTGTCAGGATGATCCCATCTTATACTCCCCCTATTTAGTGGAACAGGGAATATACTCGCGGGATCGAGGGCATCAGTGGATCCGAGATATACTGATATGATTCAAAAAATATGAGATCTCCAAATCCAATCCGTTTGAGCCATGACTCTCAATAGTCTCTCATGGAGTATTGTCGCACTGAGCGGATCAGAAAATATAGGGATTACAGGAACAGGAGGTATTGATTCGATAGCGACACTATGAATCATGAGGCTTCGTGGTATCGATTGCTACGATCAGGATGGGAATAAGTGACCACAGGGAGTCGCGCTCGATCAGTTCGGAAGTTGTACAGGTATCTACTCTGACTCACAGAGCGGTGAAACAGTCGAATATACCTATGATACCGAAGTCAGAGTGCGATATTTCCTCTGAAAAATGGAGTACCAAAATCCGTACTTACTGCTCTATAATGGCTGAGTTCCTGATATCTCGATCCATATGATCACGGATCATCCATTTACTCTCCCAGTCCTACGAGTCACGACTGAGGCTCGAAAATGAAACAGTATGCAATCGATCGAGTATCGTGAAGATAAGAGCAAGTACTATGATGCACTGAGGTATGGGATCTATAGTAACTAGTATGGTACTCCTTTCTGGGATGCGTCATCACTCGGGAAATCCTCTCATTTTCCTGCTTGATAAAATCAAGAGATTTCATAGAATATTCTTATCTATTTTTTCTCTATTTCTATGACTCATTTTGCCCAATTCACCCAGAAATACGCACTTTCGAAAACTCTCAGATTCGAGCTGAAGCCAGTAGGGAAGACTCAATCAATGCTCGATGATAATAAAGTATTTTTGATTGATGAAAATATCAAAGCAAAATATATACAGACGAAGCCATTTTTTGATAAACTTCATCGTGATTTTATCAAAGAGTCTTTTGAAGATATCAAGATCTCTGGACTTAGTGGATTTTATGAAGACTGGAAAAAATATAGGCAAGATAAAAAAGGAACTGAAAAAGACTATAAGAAATCAGCCGAAAATCTCCGAAGAGAAATCGTTTCTTTTCTCGATGCAAAATGAAAGCACTGGGCAGATACTTATAAGTCTTCTGGAATAAAGAATGAAGATATTGAAGTATTATTTGAAGAAGGAATTTTTGGTATTCTAGAAAGTAGATATTGAGATGATATAAAGTCTCAAATTACTGATCCTAAAAGTTGAGAAATCACATCAATTTTTAAAGGATGGAAAGGATCTACTGGATATTTTACGAAGTTTTTTGAAACACGAAGAAATTACTATAAATCCGATGGCACAGGAACTGCGATATCCACAAGGATAGTAGATCAAAATCTTCCTCGGTATCTAGAAAATCTCGAACTATTCGAGAAAATCAAAGATAAAATCAATCTTGAAGACGTAAGAAAATCTTTTCCAGATTTTGAAAAAATAGGAATGCTAGATCACTACAATACATGCATACCCCAAAATGGAATAGATGCCTATAATAGGCTACTCGGATGATACACAAAAGAAAATGGTGAAAAGATAAAAGGAATCAATGAATCTATCAACCTCTATCGACAGACTCATAAAGAAGAAAAAATAGGATTCCTCAAATCTCTCGATAAACAAATAGGGAGCGAGAAGATTGCATTTATGGAGACAATAGATAGTCCAGAAGAGTTCCAGGGATTTCTCTCAAAGTATGTGAAAGAAAGTAATGAAAAAATAACACGACTCAAATCAAGTATTGAGAATTTTGGAAAATTCTCAGAAAGCAGAGATTTAGAAGGGATATTTTTCACACAAGAAGGATTCAATACAATTTCTCGGAAATGGGCAGATGAAACAAACATGAAACTCTGGCAAGAATACCTATACGAAGAAATGAAGAAATCTGGAGCAAAATATGATTCCAAAAATGATGAGTATAAATTTCCTGATTTTATAGCACTTTCTCATATGCAGAGTGCTCTCGGAAATATAAAAACAGAGTGATTTTTCTGGAAGAGTCGATATCTCCAGGATGAAAAAGAGAATCCAAAAGGCTTCCTGACCTTAGAAACTTCACTGTGGCAAGGATTTCTAGAGATATTTTCATACGAGTTCACATCCCTCTTTGATCGAATCGAAACCGATGAAAAATGAGTTACAAAGCAATGAGGGTATAATATTGCTCTTTTAGACTTAGAGAAACTCATGAGTGATCAAGTCTACAATCCAAATGAACCTCATAATAAAATAATCATAAAAGCTTTCGTCGATGAGACTCTCCGAGTCTACCAGATGGGAAAATACTTCGCGATAGAAAAGAGGCGACAATGGAATCCTGATAATCTAGAAATCAGTGAGTGGTATACGCACCCAGACAGTGGATATGAATCCTACTATAGCGATGCCTATAAGATCATCGTACAATGATATAACGATATAAGAAACTATCTGACAAAAAATCCATGGAGTGAGGAAAAATATAAACTTAATTTTGATCACTCTAAACTACTTCAATGATTTACAGAAAGTAAAACAAACAATAGTAATAACTGAACACAGTATGGTGCATACATCCTAAGAAAGAAGGGGAAATATTGATATATTTACTATTTATGAATCAGTAAAAACGCCCACTTAATAAGTTACTTTGATGAGTCAGATAATAGCTGAACAAGTGGTTTTGAGCGTATGAATTATTATCAAATAAAGACAAACTCTATATATTGAGCTTCTTACAATTGAACATTCAAAGAAGATAAAGAGAAGCTTCCAGAGCTAGTTGTTATTCAGAAAGTGAAAGAAGCATTATGAAATTATAAAGAAAGAATTCCTGAGGTTTCAGAGATTCTTAAAAAAGAATACTCAACACTAAAACTCTTACAGTCAGATATAGACAATTTAGTTAAAGAAAAATGAAAAATTTTTCAATATAAAGAATTAACAAAAAATCAACTAGAAGGTATTGAACAATCAAAACATCCAATGTATATATTCCAGATTTACAATAAGGATTTTGAACTTGATGAATCATTGGTAAAAGAAGGATATTCATTCAAATCTCAAAACTCTACACCAAATAGTCATACATTATATTTTCAATCTCTCGCCTCATGAAGTCAATGAGTAATCGACATATGAGTTGGGGAGATATTTTTCCGGAAGAAAACTCCAAAAGAAAATATGAAAGATAAAAAGGATAAGAGTAATAAAACGGTACTTGATCACAAAAGATATTCCCAAGATAAAATACTACTTCATCTATCAATCATACTAAATGAAGCTAATCCCGAAGTTCCAAAGCAAGAATGAGGCAGAATTGTATTTTGCAACAATTTCAATTCCCAGATAAACAATTTTCTCGCCCATAATCCAGATATCAATATCATCGGTATCGACCGTGGAGAAAAGCACCTTGCCTACTATAGTGTCATCGATCAAAAAGGGAACATTATCACAAGTGACTCTCTGAATTGGGTGAATGATGTAAACTACGGAGAAAAACTCACTGATACTGCGGAAAGACGAAAACAAGCTCGACAAGACTGGCAAGCTGTAGAAGGGATCAAAAATCTCAAGAAATGATATATCTCTGCCGTAGTTCGCAAACTCACCGATCTCGCTATAGAACATAATGCTATTATCATATTCGAAGATCTCAACATGAGATTCAAGCAAATACGCTGAGGAATCGAGAAATCCGTATATCAGCAACTCGAAAAGGCTCTTATCGAAAAACTTAATTTCCTCGTGAATAAGTGAGAACTAGATCCGACGAAAGCAGGGCATCTTCTCAATGCATACCAGCTCACTGCGCCATTTAGTAGTTTTCAAGATATGGGGAAACAGACGGGGATCATATTCTATACCCAGGCTGCTTATACCTCGAAGATAGATCCAGTAACTGGATGGAGACCTCATCTTTATCTGAAGTACTCAAGTGCTGAGCAGGTGAAAAACGAGATTAAGAAATTCACGAGTATTATCTGAAATACAGGAGAAAAAAGATTTGAATTCACTTATGATATAACAAATTTTTCGAATCAGAAAGAATATCCAGAAAATACAATATGGACCGTTTGTTCGAACATTGAACGTTATCGATGGGATAAGACGCTCAATCAAAATAAGTGAGGCTATACTCATTATGAAAGCATGACCCCAGAATTTATAAAACTTTTTGCTGAATTTAGAATAGATACAAGTCAAAATATCTTGAAACAAATAAGCTTGATGGACTCAAAATGAAATGAAAAATTCTTCAAAGATTTTATCTTTCTTTTCTCTCTTGTCTGCCAGATACGCAATACTAACAAGAAAGATGCAGATGAAAATTATCAAGACTTCATACTCTCTCCTGTTGTTCCATTTTTCGATAGTAGAAATAAAGCGAATGAGGCAAAATGATTTCCGAGAAATGGAGATGAAAACGGGTCATACAATATCGCAAGAAAATGACTGATGATACTCCATAAAATCAACAAATTCAAAGAAGAAAATGAGAATTGTGACAAACTCGGATGGAAAGAGCTTAGCATATCTCAAACAGACTGGGATAACTTCATAAAGAATAAGAAATCCTAATTTTGGATTTTATCGTAAATATATGCTATAGTCGTTCTATAGCATATTTTTTATGGAATCATATATCCTCCTCTCAGAGCTCAATGACTTCATCTTCTGCCCTCGCTCTATCTACTGGCATCACATCTATGGACGATACACGACGAGTGCTTATCATACGACGAGTCAGATACTCGGAAACATCGCACACAAGACTATCGATACTGGCACATACTCGACTCGTAAGACCATACTCCAAGGTATGTCGATATACTCAGACACACTGAAAATAGCAGGGAAGATAGATCTCTATGATACGAGGACAGGGATGCTCACCGAAAGAAAAAGGAAAATCCAGAAGATATATGATGGATATCTCCTCCAGCTCTATGGTCAATATATCTGCCTTTCTGAGATGGGATATGTCGTCACAGGAATACGATTTCACTCCACAAGTGATAACCGATCCTATCCCGTAGCTCTCCCGAATTACCAAGATATCCTGAACTTCCAGTCAATCATCTCGCGATTCCATAAGTTCCGTCTTGATAGTGAGATGAAGCCAAATAGAAAAAAGTGTGAACGGTGTATCTATGCATGACTCTGTGATAAATCTCTCATCTAATCATATATAGCTATGCTCTCAAAACCTGACTTCATAGAAAAACAAATCGTCGTCATACACTCATATGAGCTTCAGGATTGTCTATTTAGCAATGAAAATCTCACCATAAAAAGAGATGGACAGATCATGAGTCAAGTGAGTCTGCACAAGGTTTTTTGCATATTTCTCATCGGAGAAGGGACAATCACGACGAAGCTCATATCGAAGCTTCAGGAATTTGGTGTTATACTTGTTCTTATGCGTCAGAATCTGACCCCTATCGATGTCATCGGGTGAGGCATGAATGGAAATACACTCCTCAGACAGCAACAATATATCCAATTCGCAAAAGATAATAGAGTATCATGAGTATTCGCCAATAAGATCGTATGGAATAAGCTCTACAATCAAGAAATACTCCTCAAGAAAATACGAAAACAGGATAATCTTCTCCAGGATACAGCGAAGCGAATACATGCCTATGCAGGTGATACGGTTGGGAATTTTGATCCAGAAAGTCTTCTGGGAATAGAGGGGAATGCCGCAAGATACTTCTTCAAGGAATTTTTCCGAGAGATGGACTGGATGGGACGATTTCCGAGAACAAAACGAGATATCAATAATACGCTCCTCGATATGGGATATACATTCCTCTTTCATTTCATCGAGGGGCTTCTCTTGCTCTATGGCTTCGATCTGTATGAGTGATTCTATCATCGGAGATTCTATGAGCGGAAATCTCTTGTCTGTGATATCGTGGAACCATTTCGATGTATCATCGATCTCGCTCTTCGGAAGGCATATAACCTTGGACAGGTGGATAGAAAAGACTTTTTCGAATCAAACGGGGGCTATGCTATAAAACCTGAACATATCAAGAAGTATTCATATATATTTTCCAGAGCCATACTCGATAACAGGGAAGAGATGTATATATTCATTCGTGGATTTTACAGACATATCCTCGCACCGAGCGATCATCTGTTTCCGAAATTTCTCTTCTAAAAAATCTATGCTCCTCATCACCTACGACATATCAGATGATAAACTCAGGGCGAAGTTCTCACGATACATACGGAAATATGCGCGTCGTGTCCAGTATAGCGTCTACGAGATCAATAACTCGGAACGTATAGTGGATAATGTACTCGCTGAAATCGAAGGAAGTTTCGAGCCAAAATTCTGACCGACTGATAGTATCATGCTGATACCGATATCATGACCAAATGAGGAGAAAATCGTCCGTTACGGCTATCTCAAAAATGAAGAGCTGGATTATTTATTTATCGAATAATTTGTAATTTTCTGAAAAAAGATAGAATAATCGAGTATTGTTCCTTAATATCTCGTACACCTTGTAAAAAAGGTGGAAATCCTATTGTTATTGTTAAATGATTGCTTTTTCGCAAACCTCCGTCTTCATTTTTTTGAAGTCGCTCTACAGAAGCAAGAGTCCTCATTTCATATTTCTGGTGAGTTGTATCTTTTGTCTTCTGTAGAGCCATTTTTGGCCTTTAACGCCACCAATGGATTTCTACTTTTGTAGATTATCTCCCCTCTCGACTGCCTCTAGTCTTTAACGCCACCAATGGATTTCTACTTTTGTAGATCTTAAAAAACTCTCTATTACTAGAGACTTTAACGCCACCAATGGATTTCTACTTTTGTAGATTGAAAGGAGGAGAGAGTAGACTGAGCCTTTAACGCCACCAATGGATTTCTACTTTTGTAGATTGTTACGTATGACTTCATAACCTCAATCTTTAACGCCACCAATGGATTTCTACTTTTGTAGATTTAGTTTATCGCTTGTGATACATTTTACTTTAACGCCACCAATGGATTTCTACTTTTGTAGATAGGTAAAACACTTGTATTAATAATTTCTTTAACGCCACCAATGGATTTCTACTTTTGTAGATTAGAGTATTTATTCATGATCGCACTATCTTTAACGCCACCAATGGATTTCTACTTTTGTAGATAGCAGTGACGACCACCATCAAAGATATCTTTAACGCCACCAATGGATTTCTACTTTTGTAGATTTATGAGGAAGCTCTACAAATGCCGACTCTTTAACGCCACCAATGGATTTCTACTTTTGTAGATTTGCATATCTTTCCGTATTCTGATATCTTTAACGCCACCAATGGATTTCTACTTTTGTAGATGTGAAAGACAGATCTCATATGCCTTACTTTAACGCCACCAATGGATTTCTACTTTTGTAGATATATGAACGAACTATCTGAACAAGACCTTTAACGCCACCAATGGATTTCTACTTTTGTAGATATCTGTATTATCAGAGATTCAATGACTCTTTAACGCCACCAATGGATTTCTACTTTTGTAGATTAATGTACCACGATATGTGGGAACAACCTTTAACGCCACCAATGGATTTCTACTTTTGTAGATCAGTGATGACCAATGAAGGAGATGAACTTTAACGCCACCAATGGATTTCTACTTTTGTAGATATAAGTGGCAAGTAAGAGGGGTGAATCTTTAACGCCACCAATGGATTTCTACTTTTGTAGATTAGGAATATATCTATTTCTTTCTCGGCTTTAACGCCACCAATGGATTTCTACTTTTGTAGATTACTATGCTTTTCGAATATTGTGGGACTTTAACGCCACCAATGGATTTCTACTTTTGTAGATCGCATGTCGGATATATAGTCGCTATCGCTTTAACGCCACCAATGGATTTCTACTTTTGTAGATTGGTCTGGTGTAGAACAAATGATAATCTTTAACGCCACCAATGGATTTCTACTTTTGTAGATAACTGAAGAAAATGT
>JAYUQR010000063.1:0-4228 GCA_043756665.1 Candidatus Altimarinota bacterium
CGTGGTCCACCTCGGTACCTCATATGGAGGAAGACGTATGGATGGTACCAATGGAGTCAATACCTATGATAAATATACATGGCAGTATGATGATGCTGGACTCGAGCTCGTCGGAGGTGAGGTATCAGAGATGGCGAATCTGCGGTGTATCAGAAATTAATCATTTTTTTGCAATTTATGAGAGCTTATGATAGGATATCGATATATTCGGTATCTTTTCTTTTATGCGAAGTTGTATCATCACATGTATATCCCTTATCGGTATTGGAGCACTGATATTTTTATTTATCATCGTTTCCTCAGATACTGAGTTCCATACGAAGTGGTATGGTTCGAGTGTCGAGAATATTCCATTGACCTATGCAGAGTCCCAGATTGCCTCGAAAAAATCTGAAGCCGATGATATCCTCGCCTTTAATAAGGCTATTGAGCAACAGAAACTTAGTCTATGTAATAGTATAGTGAAGCACTCGAAAAAATCCGAATGCAATGATATGGTCCATGCGATCGAGGCGCAGACGACGAATTCGATCGATACCTGTAAGCTCCTCACCGATCAGGATAGATTGAATCGATGCCTCGATAATATCACGATCGATCGAGCTGGAAAGATGAAAGATAAGGCACTCTGTGCAGAAATCAAGGCAAAAAACCTCAAAATCTATTGTGAAAACGAGATAGATATAGAAAGACTGAAAACAGCCCAAGAAAAAAGCACACTCTCTCCCGAATTTTGTGCATCTTTCACAGGGAATCTGGCTGATGATTGTGCCCGTTCCCTCGCTCGAGTGGATAATACTGCTACGTATGCCGATGCCCTCGAAAAAAAAGATCCAACTGCTTGTGATGATCTCTCTGAGGAGTCATTTCGAAATACCTGTCATGACGCGATTATCCTCCAGATAGCACTCTCTGAGAAGAATCCTGACTTCTGTGACTCGATCCACGATATTACCAAGAAGTCCTATTGTGAAACAGCACTCAATACAACAAATGACTCGAAACGGTTCCAGGAAATCGTAGCGACAGGGGATATTGCTCAATGTAATATCTTTACCGAGAAGCGACTCCAGTATCAATGCTCGGATATGATTACGATGGCAATCGTTCGCACTACACATGATCAGAATCTCTGTGGAAATCTCTTCAATGCAGGAATGCAATTCGCCTGTATGCAGATCGCAAATGCTAGTACAAAATAAGAATACTCAACGTCGAGCGAATTATGGCGAGAAAGTCGAGTGATATTCGTAAAAAAAGCGTGTACGTGGTAGCATAGAATATATGCCACTTTTTTTGTTTCGCATCATTTTCGCACTCGTATCGCTACTCTCCTGCTTCGACCACCTATCAGCTGCTGGGTATGTGAAGTATACTCCTGCGAGCTCTATCGCACTCTCATGATCCAATACACAGGTACGTTTCGATGTAGGGACACAGATATATACTACATTTTTTCCTGCATCCCCTCCTGTACCACCACCATCACTCTCTACAGTCACACGATCATTTTCCTGAGCTTTCTATCTCTCTGGAGCTGGGTGGGTGCTCATGAGTACTGGATCATATATGACACGACTCGATTGTGGCATACAGTACCTCTCCTGACTCACCTCGAATTGTATCCTCTCAGGATCAGCTTGGAGTGAGACGATCGGAGATATCGTATTCGATCGACGTGTCGAATACATGAGAACGACTGGAACGCTCTCTGGTAAAATATCGACCCTCATCGGAGATGTATCTCTCGATGGAGTATCTCTCCCACTGCTTCCTGCGACCCTCTCTGGATCGAGCTATACGGGTATGGCAGATCATCAGACATATTTGGAAGTCTCACGTCCAGATATCTACGAGTCGAGTGGGTGACTCTGGGGGATGCGATTCGACCCTGTAGGTGCTACCTATCCTATCGGATCGAATGGAAAGATAGAGATTCTCGACCTCTCACTGGCATCGGACTATACCTTCGTTATCACGGATCCGAATGGGAGCCAGACTGAGTACCTCTATACTGTTTCGAGTACACTCCCCGCAACAGCACTCTCACCGAGTATCGCGACTTCACGAAAACAGGGATTTTGTATTCTCTATCCTGGTGATAGTCGATGTCCTGATGGCGCGACTCTCGTACCGATGTCGATCGAACATACAGTCGGTGGAGTTCCATCACTCACCGTGATCGCCGATCGGACATCACATATCGATGTCCGGATACATCCTCGTGATCGATATGGGAATAGTATCTCTACAGGAAATATGAATATAGAGTATTCGACACCTATCTCAGTGATTCAGACAGCCGAATCTCCATATTATTCTGCTATACTCCATCCGGCACCATTTTTTGTCAGTGTACCAGGAGATGCCGTTGTACTCTCTGGTGTTATAGTATTCAATATGTGAGATGGCACGAGTATCTCCGGAAATATCCCGATGGTCGGACAGGATATACTCTATGGATTCTCTTCCTATGCACCTGGGACGATCCAGCTCACGAGTCTGCGCTACAATGGTATCGATGCAGGGATCATGACACCACCACTGACGATGACCCCATGGTATACGCTCACTGATTTCACTTCGAGTGATCTCAGGATCGGATCAGGACTCACATTCATGGCTACTCTCACGAATAATTCGAGTCGAGTCGATACCAATCCGTCCATCATCCATGGACTCTCTATCGGATCAAACTATTTTGCCACCTTCACGGATCTATCTCCTTCTGCTGGTACGATATGCCGAGCCGATCAGATCACGATGAACTATATCGGTGTCTGTAACTGGCTCACGATGGGGGGTCGATATTCACCGTCGATCATCGCTGAAACTCGCCCCTCTACCACAGCGACATATACATTCTCAGGGAACTATACTCCCCTCATAGCACTCCCCTATGTTCCACCAGAGCTCGTCAGTGTGTCGAGCTATATCAGTTATGAAGTAGATGGGAATACGGTCATATATCCGACGACGCCCTATAGTCTCGGGAATTCGAACTTCCAATACTTGCGAATCCGTATACTCGGACAATCGCGAGAAAATGGCTGGTATACTGGTATCAAAGGAGATCGACAGATACGAGTCGACTTCCTGAATTCACTGAGAAAAAATATTGCCCTCCTCACGCGGAATCGAGCTGACTATTCTCAGACTAACTTCTCTCATACAGGTTCAGATATCCATATCGGGAATGCACACTTCATCACCAAGCGGACGATCATCGCGGAGGGATGAGACATCACCATCGATGAGAATATCACGGCTCGTGACGCTCCTCTCGCGATCATATCTCTGAGAAATCCCCGAACGGGATCAGGAGGGACGATCACGATCCACTCAGGAGTCACGGATATCCATGCGACCCTCATAGCAGAGGCTTCGATCGCATCATCAGGCTCGAATCAGCTCTATATCTACGGGACCGTCGTATCGAATAATACCCTCGGCTGAGCCTCGAAATCACCACTCGAGTGTCCGTACTTCGATAATCAGGTGTGTCCCATCGCGAAGGCGAAATACTATGATTTCGAGACTCTGAGAAATGAGTATCTCCTCCTCGCTAATAAGACTGGACATATCGGAACTGCGCTCACAGCCCAGCGATTCGCTGACACGGCCCTCATCATCGAATATGATCCACGGATTCAGTGAGATCCTCCTCCAGGACTCGAACAGTAGGGGAGTTGATTTCCCGAAAAATACGGATATACTGTGAGGGAATACCACATAATCTTTCTTTATAATGACAGACCAAGATTTCCAAACATTCGTCGTCGAAAAACTTACTTCTCTCGATACTCGTCTCTGAAGTGTCGAAGAAGGACTGACGTCTCTCGACACCAAAGTAACGTCTCTCGACACCAAAGTAACGTCTCTCGAAAGAGAAGTGCATGGACTTCGAGATGAATTCTCTGATTTCCGTGAAGAACAGCGTCAGGAAAATGCTGTACTCAGAGCTCTGTCGGCTCAATCTTTCCAGCATATTTCGGATATCAAGGCAGAGATGATACCGACATGGAAAGCGTGAAATGCATGGAAAGCGAATGTGTAGGAGTCAGAGAGATCTGAAGAGATCACTCACCCATTCTTTCCCAGATGTTTCTGGGATTTTTCTATTCCAGGAGAAAATGTAACTGCTCACTAGACCCTCCTAAGCAAGTGATGTTCGCAGTTCATGGTACTTCGTAAAAAAGTTATCTGGGTGTTTTGCTTTGAGAGAAAG
>JAYUQR010000064.1:0-12114 GCA_043756665.1 Candidatus Altimarinota bacterium
AAACCTGGAAAATTTGCAAGAATCCCTATTAGAATGAGACGTTCTAAAAACCAGATTCAATGTCAAGATGAAATGTATGATGTCTAGTGAGCAGTTACAATTTTTTCATTTCCTATACTTTTCTCGAGAAATCCAGAAAAGAAGTGCATTATTCTAATGTTTTCTAGGTGCAAATATTTGCATTATAAGAAATTTCACTATAATTTACTTCTTCGTTCGATATGGACTCCTTGGTTTATTTTATCATTCACTCTAGACCGTTATGACTATCTCTCGTATCACCGAGTCACGAAAACGCTTCGTCGAAGAGCTCGGAAAATGTACTCGCATCACATTCTCTGAGATGAAGAAGACGCTTGTCGGGAAATGAGACTACCGTATGAATCTCGCGACGCTCTATCGTATCGTCGATGCATTTCGTGATCAGGGACTCGTGCATGAGATGGCGATCGCTGGAGAGCGGGTTATATTCCCGTGTCAGTGTGATCATGCGGCGAGTGATGATGCGATCATGCTGAGTTTTTGTGAGAATTGCGGTACTGTCTACGATGTCCATACGAAGCTCGCGAGTCCATATATCTCGAGTATGACCTATGCACGGATGAAATCATGTAATGGATGTGTCCTGCGGTAATCCGTGATTCTCGGGTTCGAACGCAGGAAACCGGAATAATAAAAACAAGATGGTACTATGCTCTCACTTCGTTCAGGATGACAAAAAGAGATTCTCTCCAATATATATACCATCTATCACCTCACCTGTAAGGCATAAATATTCCCTTATTTTGCATTTCTAATTATTCATCTTCCACTGGATTATGCTCTTCCCTCTCCTCATACTCGCACTCATATCGGCGACTGGACTCATCCTCTATGGATTCAAAAGGGTGAATCAGACACTCCTCAATCTCCTCATCGCGCTCGGTGCAGGATCGATGCTCGCAGTCTCGCTTGTCCATATTTTTCCAGAATCTCTCGAACAGACAGGGCTCGCGGTCTATGCATTTCTCGCGGGATTCATCATCATCTATCTGATAGAAGAGATCCTCACACCACACAGACACGATCATACTCACGGAGATCATGCTCATGAGGATCCACACGAACACTATGATCATGTAGCGATCGTTTCATTTATCGCGATTTTTAGTCATACACTCCTCGATGGTCTGGGGATCAGGGCAGGTATGGGACTCTCGGAAGTAGCAGGATATGCTATACTTTTCGGTGTTGCTGTCCACCAGATCCCTGTCTCACTCTCTCTCGCAGCACTTATGAGAGAATCGAAGCTCAGGAGAAATACTCAGATGATCCTCATTGCTCTCTTTGCACTCGCGGCACCTCTCGGATACTTCCTCTCAGATATCGTCCTCTCGAATGTCTCTGAGATGGTCGTCTGACTCGCTGCAGCCTTCGCAGGAGGGTCACTCCTCTATATCGCGACGACGGATCTCCTCCCGGTCATCCACTCGACGACTCGATATAAATATGCCTCTATCCTATTTTTCCTCATCGGAGTGAGTCTCATGACACTCCTCGCGAGTCACCAACACCATGAAGAGGAGGGCCATGATACGAGTGAACATGAGGAAGTTATCCACACTCTGCGCTAAGTAACTAATATCAGGGGATTCTGAAATCGACCAGGATGAGGATATTCATGATCACCTTCCACCTCGATAGCGATCCTGAGCCAGGGATATGCGGAGTAGAAAGATAGTATCGAATAGGTAGTTTATAGTATTTTAACTTGATTAACAGATTGTTATCTGTCATTCCTGCGAATGCAGGAATCTAGATTCCTGGACTTCGCCCGGAATGACAAAGATGGTGTTACTTAGGTTTATACATTATATACTATGCTACCCAAGAGGAATCTCTTGTGAGAATTTCTAGAGCAGCATGAGCAATCTGCTTTCAGAGATGAGATACCTGGAACTCTTCACCATCAAACTCTCACCAACCCAATTGAATAGCAAGAGTATAAAAATCTTCTGGTAGCTCGGTGTCTGGACTCACTCTCCATTGACGATTACCACCTGTACCATTTAAGAGTGCCTTAGTCAGATTTTTTGCTCGCAAAGTCTCTAGTTTGAGTAAGCGAGTTTTTTCGAGTGCAAATTGTTCAAATGCAATTGCCACAGACGATGTCATTATTCAAAAATTATAAACTACTCCTTTGAGTATATAAAACTCTCTCTCTGTCAAGACTTTTTATGATTTTATCGCAAAATAATGTATTGATTTTTAGAAGTTTTTGAATAAAGTATGTCATATGATGTACATTTTTCGATACGATAAGGAAAAAAATATTCATCTCCTCGCAACTCGTGGTGTCGGATTTGATGATATGATCGAGGCTATCAGTAATTGAAATGGTCTGATCGATATCCAAAATCACCCAAGCAAAAATTATCCACATCAGAAAATATTCATAGTCTTCTGGAACGGATATTTCTACTGAATTCCCTGTGTGCCCGAGTGAGACGATCAATTCTTCATGAAAACCATCATCCCCAATAGAAAGTACAAAAAACACTATTCCTAATATTTCTCTCTATGACACAACAATCCTATATGCTTGATACAGAAGAGCAAGAAATCCTTGATTTTATGAATTCTGGCACATGAAAAACCGTGGAGAATTTCGAAGAACTGAAGAAAAATCTCCAGATATCGGCCAGAGAACATCTGAAACGAAAGCCCGTGACTATACGCCTCCAGACACCTCTCCTGAATCAAGTTCGCGCACAGGCTGCACGAAAAGGTATTCCCTATCAGACATATATCCAGGCAGCACTCATAGAACATATCGAGCGTGAAAATGCACTGATACAAAAATAAAGTATTACGAAAAGAACGAGCTCTATTGGTCTCGTTCTTTTTTATGATTACTCCTCAGTATTATTTCACCTCTGTGAAAAGTGCCTCTTTCGAAAATCGGACTTTTGGACTCCGTGGAGCTTCTCATTCGGCACGGTAACCGATCGGGAGTATAACAACAGCCTTTTGATTCTCAGGAAGCCCGAGGATATTTCCTACAGCTACAGGATCAAATCCCTCCATCGGACATGAGTCGATCTCGAGTTCAGCGGCTGCAGCAAGTGCGAATCCTTGTGCAATATATACTTGCTTCGATGACCATGCGAGAACATCTTTTGGATCAGTCTTGCCTGCGACGAATCCTCACACCATATCCTCATATCCCTTGAGCATAGTACGTACCTCAGGGTTCCCACCAGAGAGGAGTGTGAAGAATTCTTCCTTCAGTGTCGTGAGATCTGTCCGAGCTGCGAAGACAATAAGGTGTGACGATGATCCGATCTGAGGCTGGTTCCATGATACTGCTTGGATCTTCTCCTTCACTTCTGGATTCGTGACGACATAGAAGTGATACGGCTGGAGTCCGAATGATGTCGGTGTGAGACGGATTGCCTCGAGGACTTTTTCGAGATCGGTATCAGATACCTTCTTATTGGTATCGAATATCTTGGTAGCGTAT
This sequence comes from Candidatus Altimarinota bacterium, assembly GCA_043756665.1. Taxonomy (GTDB): domain Bacteria; phylum Patescibacteriota; class Gracilibacteria; order BD1-5; family UBA2023; genus STC-74. The sequence continues at coordinate 3,503 of JAYUQR010000064.1, forward strand.
CTCCAGTTCAGATTTGAGAGGAATGACATTTATATGAGTTTATATTATAAAGTAAATTTACTATATGATTTTTCGCTCGCATTGCAAATAATTTTGCTTTAAAAACTAAAATCAATATGCTCGACCCTATACTCTACAGTATTACTCATAATGCACTTCCTATGGTCAAGACTCCTCAGTGTACCTGTCCACGGGCCCAATCCCTCTTCACACTCCTCGGGAAGAAGTGGGTAATATTCATCCTCCAGGCTATCGATGAGGATCATCACAGCTTCAAAAAAATAGGTGAAGCGATCGGAGATGCCAATACAAAAATCCTCACGGATCGTCTCGAAGAGCTCACGGTATCAGAGATCATCGAGCGTCGAGTCGGAGGCGATACACCATGAGCGGTACGATACCATCTCACTGACCTCGGGAAAAAACTCTCGAAGCGACTCATTGATCTCTCGCAATGGTGGGGAAAAGAGGGTAAATAGTGGGAAATCCCTGGTAGATATTGCGAGATCGTGGTAGAGAAACGTTAGCGTTCCAGAAGTTCATTTTCGAGTTCTGGAAATGCAGGAATCCCATAGAAGTGACCATATCATCGATCGGGAGCGAATGGATGAAATACTGCATCTGGTAAGACCAACGAGAGTTCTTGTCCTATAGTAAATGGTACAACTCGATCATCCTCCGCGTGCCAGATATGTACACGATTTCCGAGATGCTTCAGGAATTCATAATTGGTCGGTGTACTAAAATCACCCTCGGCAATACAGGCTGCAACGAGGTGGATTTGATGTATACGGATTATTTGTCATACCGTAGGTATCCCTTTTTCTTTCACGTCTGAGCCTGCGATCGAATATTTCTCATAAGACGAATCTGAAAGGGATTCTTCCTGCGTCAGAATGACAGAATTATCATATCCATTCTGTTCTGAGAAATACTTCAAGAGGAAACATCCTCCGAGTGAACCACCAACAAGCGTAATTTCATCATCAGGGTCTAATTGTCCAATGATTCAGTCGAAGACGAGTTTCCATTCCTCATATTTTGCATCGAGCTTATTCGGGAAAACGGGCATATAAACCTGATTGCCAAGCGTATACCATTTCTTTGCAATCTCCTGAGTCCATGAAGTTTTCATTTCAGGAGTCCAGATTTCTGATTGCCAAACAATATAGGTAACTCGAAGGAAAGCTTGATATGCAGATTCGTCAGTGAATGACTCCCCACCATGAATGAAAATCAGTGTTTTCATAGGTTATTTTTTGAAGATTTTGTATCACAAATATATCGCAATCAAGGGAAGAACAACATACGCGAGCTCATGTGCATACTCCTTGGTCACTTCGATCACCGATTCTCCGAAAAAATATCCGAGTACTACGAGTATACCACACCAGAGGGTCGCCCCGAGGAAGGTGATGGAGACGAATGGTACCATCCGCATACGAAATATACCCGCAGGGATCGAGATCAGATGTCGAACGACAGGAATGAGCCGCCCGATGAACGTATATATTTTATCATTTTGAAGAAAGAGATTCTCTGCTTTCTGGTATTTTTCCTTCGTGATAAGGATATATTTCCCATATTTCTCGAGAAATGGTTTCCCGAGCCACCGACCGAGTATCCAGTAATTCGCAAGCGCACCAACAACAGATCCAACTCCACCGACGAGAGTCGCGAGAAATGGATCGAGTCCATTATTGGCTGCAAGTACTCCTGCAGGGATCATGACGAGCTCTGATGGAACAGGGATGATCGATGACTCCATCGCCATGAGGACGAAGATATCGAGATATGAGAGATTCCCGAAGAAGTGAAGAAGTGAGTCGATGAGGGTATGCATCATAGGGAGAAATTATAGATTATTTTTTATATAGTATTTTAACTTGATTAACAGATTGTATCTGTCATTCCTGCGAATGCAGGAATCTAGATTCCGGGACTTCGCCCGGAATGACAAAATTGGAATATTTATTTCTCGACTATGTTAGCATCCTTTTCCCCGCAGCCACTCGACGAGATCAGCTATCTTCACAACATCCTGCTCACCTGTATCACGATCTCGTATCGTTACCTGACCCTGATCATAGTTCTCAGGCTCGACACAGATCGAGTATGGGATACCGATCTCATCCGCTCGCTGATACCGTTTCCCGATCGTTCCTGCCTCATCGTATTCAGAGACGAAATGTGATGAGAGAATATCATAGAGGGCACTTGCCTGTTCAGAGAATTTCTTCACGAGGGGGAATACTCCCACCTTCACGGGTGCCACCTGAGGAGCAAATCTCATGACCACTTTCGAGGTCCCCTCTTCCCCTGGAACCTCATCATAGGCATCACACATCGCCGCGAGCGTGAGACGAGTAAGTCCCATGGCTGGCTCTATGACGTAGGGTATATATTTTTCATTCGTAAAAGGATCAAAATAGCTGAGATCCGCTTTAGAAAGGTTCATATGAGCTTTCAGATCGTAATCTGTACGGTTGGCAAGTGTCTGTACTTCACCCCAACCAAATGGGAATTGATACTCAAAATCCCCAGCACGACGAGAATAATGAGGGAGTCATTCTTTTGGAATTTCTATAAACCGAACATTTTCTCTTTTTAGAGAGAGAACCTCTGTAAAAAAACCATACGATATATTGTACCACTCATCAAAAAATTGTTCGTCAGTTCCTGGTTTACAGAAATACTCCATCTCCATCTGTTCGAATTCTCGTGTACGGAAAATAAAGTTTTTCGGAGTGATCTCATTGCGAAATGATTTTCCTACTTGAGCAACTCCAAAAGGAATTTTTTTTCGGCTTGATCGAGCGATATTTGCAAAATTTACAAACATCCCTTGAGCTGTCTCTGGTCTGAGATATACGAGGTTCGTGGAGTCATCAGTAACCCCAATATGGGTTGAAAGCATAAGATTAAATCTTTGGATTCCTGTCCAGTTTTTCTTTCCACAGTTTGGACAGGAAATATGCCCTTGTGTGATATAGTCATCAAAATCTTGTGTTGGTGTTTTATCTCATGCCCAATTTATTGGTACAGAAAAGTTTGGGTTATTTTCAAGTGCTTCCTCTACGAGTTTATCAGCTCGATGACGAGTATGACATTCTCGACACTCCATGAGCGGATCAGAAAAACCACCGACATGTCCTGATGCAACCCAGACATTTGGGTTCATCATAAGGGCTGAGTCGAGGAGGACCATGTCCTTACGTTTCTGGACGAATTCTCGGATCCAGAGATTCTTGATATTTTCCTTCAGGAGTGCACCGAGTGGACCGTAGTCCCAAGAGTTCGCGAGACCTCCATAGATCTCAGATCATTGGTAGACAAAACCTTTTGTTTTCGCGAAGGTGACGAGTGTGGACATTTCGAGAGACATAGAAGTGAGGGGTTAATAGGGATAGTAAATAGTTATTTTATTTGTCATTGCGAGGAACGAAGCAATCCAACATTAACTCATTTCAGTAAGTGATGGATTTTCTATAATTTTTCTTTGTACTGATGAAGGTCGAAGTGTAAGTCAAGCAATTTCTCCGATATTATGCCATTCAAGAATATATTGATTATCTTTACTTTCTTGTTCTTTTTCGGGTCATCAAAGTATCGGTATTCATGTGAAATCATTGATCAAGTAAACGTACTGAGTTCTCGAATCAGATTCGTCTTTATGTTGAAATAAAAAGTGAATTGATTTCGGAACCAAACCCGTTTCTTCTCATAATTCTCTGAGCGCTGCTTGCTCAGGTGTTTCTCACTCTTCGACTCATCATCACGGAAAGACGTAATATTCTTTTCAGTAGTAAAATCGATGAATGAGAAGTATTTGAGACTTTTTTATGATGAGTAGAGTGGCTCGCATTATTATTTTTTCTTAAGAAATAACTTTTTCATCCACCCCATCGACAGTGTCGAAAGCATATAGCCAAGAGTAGGGACGATCGCATTCAGGAATGGTCGATCATTGCCGAGTGACCAGAAGACGAGGATCATGACGAAATACGTCGTGACGATGATCCCGAGTTTTCTCTGCCACGAGATTTCCCATGCTTTTTCTTTCTCGACTCGGGCATTGCGAGATTTGAGGGCTTCGATTTCTTTTTCGAGATGTTCGAGTGAGACAGGCATAAAAAAGTAATTCGAATTCTTTGTATTTCTGGTTTCCTGAAGCTAGATTCCATAACAAGTACGGAATGACGGAAAAAAAAGTGGAAGACGAAACAAAAAAAGACCCACAAAAAAGATTAAACTTTCTTGGGGTTCCGAGGACTCGGAACGGTTCCACCCAAGTTTTCGCAAGATTGCGAACAACTTCATTCAGTTTCTCTTCCCTCCCACGGGCGCCACCCCGAGCTCATCAGGAAAAGGAAACTCCCATAAGTATAAAAACTCTTCGGGAAAATGCAATACTTTTCTCGAAAAAAGAAATCAAATATTTGCAAAAGAAAAACAATTGTGACATGATGATATGGTCATTTTATACATAACCTTCCAATATGTCCTATTTTGCGAGTTCTGCGTCCCCAGATGTAGCTCATTGGCATGATCAGAAACCGACTCACCTCATGGCAGATATGATCGAGGAGGGATTCGATACGTTTCTCGAGGGTTCTCGGGAGATCTTCGTCACTGCAGAGCACTCGCTCGGGCAACTCGCTGATGAGCTCGGTATCCACTACTTCAACCATCAGATTTCCTGTGACCTCACAGGATGTCGTCTCGTCCTCCAACCCCATGGACACCTCGAGATCCATCGAGTAGGAAGTAAGCATGCAACCTCATTTCCTATCACATTTCGAGATCAGGAAATGGTCGAAGCATAACATTGTCCTTTCTGATCGCCTCACTTGAGGCGGTTTTTTATTTTGTATTTTTGATTTTTTGACTTTGGATTATACTAGGCATCATGCTATTGACCAAGGCACACCTTCATACCACTGACGCTTATATCAAGAAGCTTCGCGAAGCAGGAATCGAGTCGGTGCATGATTTTCTCTCGCTTTTTCCGCGTGGGATCGAGGACAAGAGTGATATGATCGAGGATTTCTCACTGATCAATATTCGTGAAAAACAAGCGATCAAGTGTACGATCGAACTCCTCACTGAGGAGAGTACTCGCAATAAGAAGCTCCTCATCAAAGCTGTCCTCACGGATAAGAGTGGATTCCATGCGGAGGCCGTCTGGTGGAATCGTCGCATGATCCTCACACAGTTCCATCCCGGTGATACTGTGATCATCTATGGTCTCGCGAAATACGAATACGGTCGACTCTCCTGGAACAGTGCTGATATCGAGCATTTCCGAGATAACCGCCGTGAAGCTGTCCCTGTCTATTCTGATGTGAACTATATTCCTGGCACATGGATCAGAGAGAAAATGTGACTCCTCAAGGCATATATCTCTGAATTCACTGACGATATCCCGACATCGATCCGCACGAAGAAATGAATCCGATCGAAACATCAGAGCATTCGAGATATCCACTTTCCTGAATCGATCGATGCATTCGAACGAGCCAAGGGAGAGCTCTGATACGGTGAACTTTTCCAGTTCCAACGTCGATGAATCGAGAAGAAATACAAAGCTATACAAGAAAGTGAGTGACTCGCTCCCGCGATTCCTCTCGATATCGATCTCGTGAAGTCGATCATCGCGGATATCCCATTTGCTCTCACGAATAAGCAGAAGATCGTCCTCTTCCAAATACTGAAAGATATGGAGCAACCCCATGCGATGGCTCGCCTCCTTCAGGGTGATGTCGGTACAGGGAAAACGGTAGTTGCCCTCATCGCGGCGATGCATGCGATGCTCAAGAATCGACCTCACCCTAACCCTCTCCTGAAGGAGAGGGAATGAGGAATGCTTCATAGTAGTGCTCTCTGAAATCTTTTTGAGCTCGCAAAAGAAATGAGAAAGAATCCAACTGAAACAGAAGATATCGCTTGGTGACTCCTCAGGAATGGATGATTTTTTTGATTAAAATTTAGGAGGCAACATCCATTTTCTACATATATCGCTGATTTTTATTGTCATGAAAAAAAAATAGTAATTGAGATTGATGGAAAGATTCATGAAAATCAAATAGAATACGATAGAAATCGTGATCTTGAGATGTCAACAAAATGAATTACGGTATATCGGTTCAAAAATGAGGAAGTCCAAGATATTGAAAATTTTATATCAAAACTTGAAGTATTATTATCTCCTGTCTCTGATGGAGGGAAGTTTGGGATGAATTGAGTTCCCCTCTCCTTTAGGAGAGGGGCTGGGGGTGAGGTCCAAGTCGCTATCATGGCTCCAACCGAGATCCTCGCACGACAGCACTTCGCCGGTAATGAAGCGTGGCTCATGAAGTGGGGAATCCGTGCCGATCTCCTTGTCGGATCTCTCACTCCCCGGATGAAGGAAGATGCTCGAGAACGACTCAAGTCCTGAGAAACAGATATCATCTTCGGAACCCATGCGCTCATCCAGGACTCTGTCCAGTTCGCGAGTCTCGGATTCGTCGTCGTCGATGAACAACACAGGTTCGGAGTAGAACAACGAAAAGTTCTCGAAGAGTATTGTAGTCAGTCGAAAATCGTCCCGCATAGACTGAATATGTCCGCGACACCGATCCCGCGGACGCTCGCCCTCACTCTCTATGGTGATCAGGATGTGAGTGTACTCGATGAGTACCCTATCGGACGCAAGCCAATCCATACTCGAGTTGTTCGCGAAGATCAGCGGATCGAGATGTATCGATTCATCGAAGAAGAAGTCCGCCAATGACGTCAGGTCTACTGGATCTCTCCACTCGTAGATGGGACAAAGAACTGATGAAAAAATGAAAAAATTCAGTGAAATGGGGGTTCGGGGGTCGAAACTGTTTGAACAAAGAGGAAAAACAGTATCTGACGAGCAGAGCGAGAAGGAGTGAGTTTTTTGACCCCCGAAACTTTTGATACTTTTGGTTACAAAAGTATGGAATCGGTGTCAAAAGAAAACGTAGATGATATCGCATCAGCGGTAGAAATGCAGATAACTCTCTCAAGTATCTTCCCGAAGCTCACCATCGGACTCATCCATGGGAAGATGAGTGGCAAGGAGAAAGATCGAGTCATGCAGGAATTCTACGAGAACAAGATCCATATCCTCTCTTCGACCTCTGTCGTCGAGGTTGGAGTGAATAATCCAAATGCCAGTATCATCTGTATCGAAGCGGCTGAGCGATTTGGACTCTCACAGCTCCACCAGTTCCGTGGTCGTGTCGGACGCGGTGATGATCAGTCTTACTGTTACCTCTTCACGACCAAGGAATACAAAACTGATCGACTGAAGGCGATGGAGAAAACCAATGATGGCTTCGAACTCGCAGAGATCGATCTCGAGCTCCGATGACCAGGAGAAGTCTATGGAGTACGTCAGTCAGGTCTTCCTGATCTCCACTTTGCTGATATCACGGACTTCGGGCTCGTTTCTGAGATTCGGGAAGATATAGAGGAGTGGATAAAAAATACTCCAAAATGAAAGATTCAAAATTAAAAATTCAAATATGTCTCAACTCCTCACCACATACCTCCGCAATCTCAAGAAAATCTGACTCGAACGCAATATTCCGAATATTTCCGAAGAGAATGCGGATTTTATCAAGAACCTCATCCATGAGAAAAACCCGAAACATATCCTCGAGATCGGAACCGCGAATGGCTACTCCACACTCCAATTCGCCTCTATTTTGTTCGAAGACTCCCGAGATTCTCCTGAGCAACCATCCAACATTCCAACCCTCCAATATTCCAACTCTCCAATATTCCAACTCTCGATCACCACCATCGAATCCGCCTGGAACGCACACATAGAAGCCGTCGAGCACTTTCGCAATTGCAAGATGAAACATATTCATGCGATTTGGTGAGATGCCAAGGAGGTCATTCCGACGCTTGCGGATGGATTTTTCGACTTCATCTATATCGATGCTATGAAGCGAGAATACCTCGACTATCTCCTCCTCTCGATCCCAAAGATGACTCCCGATGCTTTTATCGTGGTCGATGATGTCGAGAAGTTTTGCGATAAGATGGAGAACCTCTACGAATGGCTCGAACAAGAGAAGATCCCATACGCTCTCGAAAAAACTGATATCGATGATAGTATCATGATCATTGAAAGAAAAAACATACTTTAATGAGAACTATTCTCACTATTCACCTTGCAATTCATAGAAGTTTTCATATACTCGGACTATTAAAAAATTATTAATTCCCAAAGAATTTTAATTTTTCATTTTTAATTTTTCATTCATAGAACTATGTCTATAAAAATCTCTACAGATGCCGAATTCCAAGCAAATATCGCCTCTGGCGTCACCCTCGTCGATTTCTGGGCTCCATGGTGTGGCCCATGTCAGATCATGCTTCCCCGTCTCGAGGAACTCGCGACGAAAGTCGATGGAAAGGCACTCGTCATGAAGCATGATGTTGATAGTGATCCTCAGGTTCCGACACAGTTCCGTATCATGTCGATCCCGACGATTATCGTATTCAAGGACGGACAACCCGTCGAGAAGTTCGTCGGTGTCCAGGATACCGCGACTCTCGAGGCCGCTGTAATGAAGCATGTATAGTTT
>JAYUQR010000065.1:0-11953 GCA_043756665.1 Candidatus Altimarinota bacterium
CAAAGGAGGTTTATCTGTCTACTTTGAAGACATGTGTATTATATACGAATCTTCTGAAAATCAAAACTTTTTTCTCACCATACAAAAACCCCTCCAAAAGAGGAGGGGGAATTGGTTTGAGTTTTAGGTGGGTCTTCATATACTATGCATGCTCCTTGTTCTTCCAGGAGGAGCAAGGAGTTTTACTCCTTAACCCCTTTTCATTTATGAGGCTTTGCCTCTTAGTTCTGCATTCCGCTCAGAAATTGCGGGCAAGCCCTCATTTCCTCTCTCCATTTGAACTATGAAAAGATACCGCATAGAACTTCCATACTGGAAGCATCGTTCATTTGGTATAGTTTTCTATATTTCAAAGAGACGAGTCGTGAAGCCACCGCGCTAGATCGACAAAGAAAAATCCCCATTAACAGTGGGGATTTTTCAAAGGAGTTTTATCCTACTTCCGCATAGAAGATAGAAAAATTATATCCTACTTCATTATAATTGCAAATTTTTTCTTATTTTTCTTTCGTCTTCTTCAGTTTTCTCTTCGATTCTTCTGGATTCTTCTGGATGATAGTAATGTCGATCTGGAACTCTGTGACAAATACAGCAAGTAGACCAATCCAGATAAAATCAGGTATATTCATATCTTATATGTTTACGATAAATAGACTTATCTGATATAAATTTTATCCCATTTCCCTAGAAATCAAAACTTTTTTCTCACCACACAAAAACCCCTCCCATGAAGGGAGGGGGTAGATGTTTTCGGAGAATAGTTATCTCCAAAAAGAAGAGACTACTTGGTAGCGGTAGCAGAAGCATCAGTAACACCTACGTAACTTTCAGTAGGAGACGAAGCACCTACAGTATAGTTAAGAGTTTTCACTGTGACATTTGCATTATCACCAGCAACCCATAGAGGAGCATTATCAACATATACTTCGAAGTCACGGTACCCACCATTCTTTGAGAGAACATCACCATTGATAGTGAGACCTGCAAAGGTAAATGTATATGTACCACCAGCTTGAGAAGTTGCCTGTCCTGCAGTAGTGTTAGCACCACCACAAGAGTTGTTAGAACCGATGTCACGGAGACACACAGTTCCAGAGAAGGCAAAGTTCCCCTGAGCTGTAGAACGAGCCTGGAATGAGAGAGTGACACCAGAGAGTACAATACCAGTATTGGAATCTGCATTCGTGAAGCGAACTGTAGAGATCTTAGCATTTTGTGTAAGAGGACTATTAGCAGTTACCTTAACGATTGGAGGAACAACACCGATAGTATATGTCTTTGGAGCGGCAGTACCACTTACAACAAGTGCGGCACTACTGTTCACAGCATTACCAGTAATATTGACAGCGGAAAGAGTGAGAGCAAGAGTCTGACCGTAAAGAAGATCGAGTGACTTCACTGAAGAGAGTCGAACGAAGAAATTCTGAGTCGTATCCTGGTCCACTTCGAGTCCATTGATGCTATCAAAAGTAATCTGTTGACCAGAAAGACTGGTTGTAGCAGAAACTCTTGATCCATCAACAACTCGAACAAGCTCAATACTAGAAGCATCAGCAACATTGAGCATTGAAGCACCTGTAGCATTCATCACAATCTTTGTTACACGAACCTTATCACTACGAGCCTCAAGACCAAATCGTCCAATTTCTTGAGCGTTCTGAGAAGAGAGAGTAGAAGTAGAAGGAGCGGCAACAGTAGAATTCTTGAGAAGAATTGTTGGAGTCTCGACAGTCGTCTTATCACCTGTAACACTTGATGTTACGAGAGAGACAGAATTGTTTGAAGAGTCACGAACATCAGTGAGCGCAACAGCGAATGTATACTGAGCAGCTGCACCAGGTTGGTTCTTGATAGAAGAAGCAACGATAGTGATCTCTGCAGGGTAAGATACATCTACAGGAATAGAGACGATCTTTGTAGCCATAGCAGTATTAGCAAGCATGTTTGCCTGATCAGCAGTATTGATATTTGCAACTTCAGAACCATTGACCTTGACCGAGAGTTGTTCATTCGCAAAAGCGTAGACACCACTATAGGCACCAGCCTGAACACCAGCGAGAGTAGGAGTGATAACGAGACCCTTCACAGTAAGTGCTACTGAAGAAGAGATCTTTCCTCGAAAGAGGATGACGTTACTTGCACCTGGAGCAACAGTCTGATTGGCACTTGATGTCTTTGTATAAGTCACATCAACATTGTTGAAAGTAACAGTATTCGCAAACGTAAGGAAACCAGAAGTCGTTGTAGAGTATCCTGTGGCAACCTCTATAGCAGAGATGTCAGCGGAAGTTTCGATCTTGAGTCCGACAGTCGCATTGTTGGAATTACCATCAACGAGAACATCAGCCTTGAGCTCGTACGACTGGAAGTTACCAGCAGCAAGAGTAGTATCGAGTCCCATGACTGAGATCTTTTCAGAGTTGACAGTAGCAGTACCGACCTTGACACCATTCTTGTAGACCATGACGTTCGCAAATCGTTTTGTGAAGTCAGCAGAACCAGAACGAGTGAGAGTAAATCCAGTTACCTTTGTATCACGGTTTCCAGCCGTAAGATCTACCTTAGCGATAGTCTGCTGCGTCTTACCAGGATTGACTGAGTAATTGTAGTTCCCTGAGACGGTAATACTTGAAGTCATATACGACGTAGTATTGAGAAGTCCGAGAGTGATAGGAGCACCAGATACCATTGCATCAGCATTAACTGATTCAAGAGCAAACTGATGTTGGCTATTTTCAGCACCACTGAGATTAACGAGGATATCTATAACAGTAGATGATCCGGCCTTAACCACGAGTGCAGGGTAGAAGTAGACATTTGCTTTCTGTGAAGTAGAGTTGTAATAGTCAGAAGAACTAGAAACAATAACACCCCCGATAGCTGCACGAACACCCTGAGCTGATACGATATCAGAAGAGTTACCGAGACCAGAACGAGCGACAGTGAGTGATCGAACTGTGACATCCTTATCACCAGCTGAAAGCTTGATTGAACCTACCTTGACAGCAGATGCATTCTTTGGAGTGTACTGAGCCATAGCTGTACCCTCAAGAGCGACAGTGAGTGAACCAGCAACAACGACACCAGTACCAGTTCCAGGAGTTGGAGTAGGAGTAGGAGTAGGAGTTGGAGTAGGATCAGTACCCATATCGAGCTGAGCGACACAAGCAGCGATCTTGAATGCTTCACCACGAGATGATGTAGCATTAGGTCGGAAGTAGTTAGCATCAGATGCACAACCGATTTCATTCGCACGGTTTACGTATCCAGCAAGGTCACCAAGACCTCCGAGATCCATATAACCAGCATCGACATCACTTGGAGTTTCACCGAGTGCTCCGAGGAGCATTTTTACCATCTCTGCACGTGTGACGTTCGCAGAAGGACGGTAAGTAGCAGAAGATGTAGAGACGACACCAGCTTCAGCGAGGGCCTCGACGTAACCACAGAGGTCACCGAGACGAGAACCGACGTCAGAGTAGACATCCCCAGTACACTCAGTAGCTGTATAGCCTCCGAGGTTAGCGACGACCTTAGCGAGTTCTGCACGAGTGACAGTATTACCGAGACGATATCCAGACTCAGTCGACTGAGCGGTGATGACACCGTTATCAGCGAGAGCGTCTGCGTAAGGGGCGAACTCTGAGGCAGCAGATACGAGTGATGTACCCGTAGAAGCAGCGACGAGAGTTACCACACTTACCGTAGAAGCGAGCTTCGAAAAGAAGTTACTCATAAACAGTATATGGGTAAAAAAATAAAGGAATGTGGAATGACCACATATAAAAGAGGGACCATTGTGATGATCATGGTCAGTGATCATCGGGGTGATCTCCGGGTCAGGGAGATCGCCAATCTGTTTTTGAAGCAGAGAGGTTAAAGCTTTAACCTCAAGTTATTTGCATAACGAGAGGATTTGATCTCTGTTTTGTCATTCCTGCGAATGCAGGAATCTATTTCTGGAACTAGATTCCGTGACAAGCACGGAATGACAGAAACCAAACCCTCCCCTTATACAGTGATCGAGAGGTGACCAAAGCATCGGGGACAAAAAATGATGTTAAAGAACATCTGACGGGAGATACCGCGAGAATTACGCGAGCATAATATGAAAATCGAGCATGAAAGTCAAATAAATGTGCTTGCTCTTCACGATATTTTCACATCGAAAGTCCATATCGCAAGCATAATGTGAATATGCAATATTTTTATTTTCCTATTCCCATTCGAGAAAAGTCGAGAAAACAAAAAAAACAGTTCCTTTTTCTCTAAAAATGTCTAATATAGTCATGTCATTCGGGAAAAATGCGAAAGAAATCAGCAGGAAAAGCAAATGAAAGGCAAAAAAACGAAAAAAGAATACTCTACACACTAAAAAATCACAATAACCTCAAGCAAGAAATATATTTCTATTTCTGATATCCCATAAGAGAGCAGGAGTATTGTCCGACTGACGCGCTTATACTCTGACCCTCATAAATATATGTCTCCTATAATAACCCTCGTACTAACTCTCATCATTGGCTCAGTCCTCGGTGGTGGTATCGCTTATTTTCTCGCACTGGCAAAAAATAAAACAATCGCAACAAAAATCATAGAAGACGCGGAAAAAACTGGAAAGAGTATCATCACTCGAGCCGAGGAAAGCAGGGATATCGCTCGAAATGAGATCGAGGAAGCCCGAAATGATCTCAAGGATCGTAAGCAAAATATCGTAGAGAGTGAGAATCGTCTCACCGAGAAAGAAACTCGACTCGATAAAAAGCTCGAGGAGATCGAGGTGAAACGTGTCGATATCATGGACAAGGAACAAGTTCTCGAGATTCACCTCGAAAATGCCGACAAAAAAGCTCGAGAAGTCGAATCACGACTCCAAGAAATCGCAAAACTCTCACAGGAAGACGCGAAAAATCTCCTCCTCCAATATACTGAAGAACGATATGAGAAAGATATCCTTTCGCTGATCGAGAAGAAGAAAAAAGATCTCAAATCTCGAGAAGAGGAAGCAGCTCGTGAGATCATCATCAAGGCGATCCAGCAATATGCCGGTGAAGTCTGTGGAGAGACGACACAGACACTCGTCACGCTCGAGAGTGATGATCTGAAGGGAAAACTTATCGGAAAAGAAGGACGCAATATCATCGCCTTTGAAAAAGCAACAGGTGTCTCACTGATCATCGACGATGCTCCTGATACCGTATTCCTCTCGAGTTTCGACCTCTTTCGTCGATATATCGCGAAGAAATCTCTCGAGGAACTCATCGAAGATAAACGCATACAACCTGCACGCATCGAGGAGATCGTGGAGAAGAACCAGGCAGAAGCCGATAAGCTCATATATGACCTCGGTCGCAAGACCGTCGATGAGATGGGAGTGATCGGTATTCCTGATGAGATATTTCCCCTCATCGGGAAGTTTCGATTCCGGACGAGTTATGGACAAAATATCCTCATGCACTCGAAAGAGGTTGCCTATATCGCTGAGGCGATCGCGAGACTCATCGGTGCTGATCCTGTCCTCGCGCTGAAGGGATGACTCCTGCATGATCTCGGAAAAGCGATGGATCATGATATCGAAGGGACACACCCCGAGATCGGTGGCCGTATCGCTCGAAAATATGGGCTCGATGAGAAGACGATAAATATCATCGAAGGGCATCATGATGATGTCCCTCAGATCTGTATAGAGACAAAAATTGTTCAGATAGCTGATGCGATCTCTGCTGTTCGTCCAGGGGCACGTCGTATGAATGTCGAAGACTATGTGAAGCGGATTCAGGAAATGGAAAATATCGCTATGAGTTTTCCTGGTGTATCGAAGGCGTATGCCCTCTCTGCAGGTCGTGAAGTCAGGGTCTTCGTCGATGCCGATACAGTCTCTGATCTCGATGCTGAGAAACGAGCTCAGGAGATTGCTGCCCAGATCGAAGCCAATTGTAACTATCCTGGAGAGATCAAGATCAATCTCTACCGTGAAAAACGAGTTGTACAGTATGCGAAATAGAGCTCCTGTCATTCCTGCGACCCGTTCTCGGTAGCAGTGCAAACTGCGAAGGGCAAAAGGCAGGAATCCAGCATCAGAAAATAGATTCGCCGCGGCGAATGACAGAACTGTAACCACTCACTTCGTTCATGGACATTTCTGTCACTTTTAATTTTTAACTCTTCTCCATGTATCCCTCGATAGAAATCTTCGGACTCAAAATATTCACTTTCGGAATACTCCTATCGATCACTTGGCTCATATTCGTGACCCTCCTCCATCATTTCGCATGGAAGAAATGATTCACTCGATCGATATTCTCAGACCGTACGATTATATATTTCACTCTCTCGATGTTTCTCTGTGCGAGGATATTCTATGTATTTACTGAGTGGCGCAATGAACAGTTTATTATCCGTGAGCTCCTGGGTGGAAAGGTACTCGAATTTTTACGATTATTTTTTATTCCTGAAAATTATCATTTTTCCCTTTTTGGATGAATAGTTTGATTTTTTCTCATATTCTTCTGGAGTACGAGAAATATTAAACGCGATCGACTTCGATACTTTGACGCACTGAGTTTCGCCTTTCTCTATTCGAGCCTTCTCGGATATCTCGCGGCACTCCTGTGAGGACAGATTTATGGGATACCTTTTGACTCATTTTTCTCGATTATTTACACACATAAGGAGAGTATCGTCTGACTCCGTTCGGCTGTGTTTCCGCTGCCACTCTTCTATATGATTTGAGTTGGTGCTATTATCTATGGGCTTATCCGATTCGAGAAGAAAATAGGGGAACTCCCTGATGGATTCATCGGGCACCTGGCTCTCGGACTCTTTTCTGGGATGATATTTCTTTGAGAGTTTCTCAATGGATCAGACGATATGTTTCAATCACTCTTCTATCTCAATCTGAATCAGATTGGTGCGATTATAGGAATAATTCTCAGTCTCCTATGAATATTTCGAAATATAGAGAAAAAAATTTAGTCTCTGTTCGAGGACTATTTTTGATTTTCTGCATCAGTTATGTTTTTGGTGATAGCGTATGAGTTTCGAGTTGACTCATGAGTCTTAATTCTCTTCTCTGCATATGCCTCTATATTTGTGTGGCATTTTCAGGAAGATTTCGTATATACAGCCTCATAGGACTCCTCGCATTCTCTTGTGGGAGTTTCTATGGGAACTATTATTCTCATCGCACCATCGAAAGGATATCTGTACTCCAGGCAGGAGGACTCTATGAGTGAAAGAAGCATATCACTGGTAAAATCGATACCGTCCTTTTTTCGAAAGAGAGGAGTACCACGTATCGTCTATTGATCGACAAGATCGACAATAGATCGACAGAAAAATTACTCATCCCAGGTCCCTATTCTATTTTCGTAGAAATACCCTCTAATCTCGACATCTCCCCTTGAGACAGTATTGCCTTCACTGGAAAAATACAAAAAATACTCGATTTTCCGCTGAAAGGGTATGCACGATATGCATTCTATCAATGATGATATGGCACGATCTTTCTTCCGAATTTTACTCAAATATATCGAAGTGAACCATCATATCTCGAGCAGATATCCATCTACTGGGTTGATCGTTTTCAGAAATGATTTCCCCGTGATGTTTCGAGTATACTTCTGGGGATCACGATATGAGTAGATTCATATCTTTCCAGTGAATTGAAAAACGCATTTATAAAAAGTGGTATCTCCCACATACTTGTTGTAAGTGGTTCAAATATCGCCTTCCTTATATTTTTTCTCATGTTTTTTCTAAAGTATATTTCCCTCAGGAGGTATGTGCGGATCTGTATCATCTGAGGGTGTGTATTTTTCTATTCGAGTCTCGTATGATGGGATGTATCTGTCGTTCGTGCAACGATTATGGGAATACTCTCCTACGTTATAGCCGAATACGGATGAAGAGCATCGAGCATCTCGACGCTTGTGCTTGCTTGATTCGTACTCACACTCTATTCACCACTCGCCCCTATCTATGATGCATGATTCTGACTCTCATTTGCTGCTACGATCGGGATTCTTATCTTCCATGATCCTATCGAGAGAATATGGAAAAAGACGAGATTCTCTCGAGCAATCCTACCATTTATATCAGCAAGTATATGAGCCACCCTGGGGAGTCTCCCGATAATGATCTATCATTTCTGAATGCTTCCGATATGAACTATTCTCATAAATGTCCTCATAGCGAGCGTACTCGGATGGATTCTTTTTTTGAGCATTCTCTATATTCCTCTCGTTTCGATTTCACCCCTTATTGGGTATTATCTTTGATACCTTATCTACTTCCCTACCAAATATATACTTATTTTAGCAGACCACTTTCAGTATGGCCTCCAATTAATAATTGCGGAAGATTGGCGAAATATCATTGCCCTTATTCTCATCGGTCTCTATAGCACACTTATGGTCGAAAGGGGATTTTATGCAAAACCCATGGATCTATCCGATTCAAAATAGATCTTTTTCGTCTAATTTTTCTGTTCTCGTGAGATCAATATCAGCTCATTCGAGAGATTTCTTGGCAGCATTATGGATAAGATCAGTTATGAACCTCGCATATTGAAGTGCTTGTTTTTCGGGAAGGAGGAGGTTCCGAGAGGTAAAGAAAAAACGAAAAAATCTCTCTGAAGCGAGTATAGCAATCTCTGGAGAATCGAGTGTTATCAATAAAAGAAACTTTTGTGAGAGTACGATCGATCGATCAGGAAGATTGAGGAATTTTTCTACCGCATTGATCCACATACTTATCCAATCCCTGAGACTCTGGTGTATCTCATCTTCATGAAATACCGTTGGTTCGATATAACGATGGAGATTCGTTATTTTCATCGCTGAATGAGGACTCCCTACCGCCTGAAAAAGATAGAGAGCCGCATCGGGATAAACAAGTGCGACGAGTGAAAGTATATATCGAGAAGGGTATCCTTCCTGGAGTAATTCTGTTACTACAGGAACGAGTTCTTCATAATAGGGGTTCTTGATAAAATGGATCAAAATATGAAATAATGCATCATTATCTCATTTTGCCTTTTGTTCGTCCTTTTTTGTTTTCTGCAGTTGCGACTGAGCTTTTTTTGCAGATTCTTTCTGTTTTTCACTCTTCTCACTTATTCATTCAGTTCCATGAGTTCATGATTCGCCACTATCGATGGAAAGTTCGTCCAGAGACATAGGAAAAAATCTTAAAAAGTAGAACGAATAAACGTATCTGGAATAGGGTGTGCCTGAGCGAGTCATCGGATTTTTTCACGAATTGCTTGTTTCTGATTCGTATCATCTTTTGCTCTTATGGTATCGATCATATATTGGGCTACTTCCATAGAGGCTCACTCTGTGAATCATCGTGTGGTGATAGCAGGGGTCCCGAATCGTATCCCCGATGGATCCATCGGCTTGCGTGGATCATCAGCGATAGCATTCATATTGAGTGTGATACCCACTTCATCGAGAACAGTTTGAGCCTCTTTTCCAGAAACACTCATTGAACCCCAAACGTCAGCAAGAAGGAGGTGATTATCGGTTCCTCCAGTTATGAGTCTGATTTTATTTTCCTTGAAGACTTGCTCCATCGCTTTTGCATTTTTCAGAATCTGGTGTGAGTAGTCTCGAAAATCTGGTGTGAGTGCTTCTCCAAATGCAACTGCCTTCGCGGCGATGGTATGCATATGGGGTCATCCCTGGAGTCCTGGGAAGACGGATTTATCGATCTTCTTGGCAATCTCTTGGTTTTCTCGTGTGAGGATGAGTCCTCCTCGTGGTCACCTGAGGGTTTTATGAGTCGTCGAAGTGATGATGTCGAATCCGAAATCAAATGGGTTTTTCAGTGCCTTTCCAGCAATGAGTCCAGCAATATGTGCCATGTCAGCCATCGTGATGGCTCATACTTCCCGTGCGATCTCGACGAATTTCGCATAATCGAGCTCTCGTGGATAGGCTGAGAATCCTGCGAGGATGATTTTTGGCCTCGTCTCATGGGCAACTCGACGGAGATCTTCGTAATCTATTTCTCCAGTTTCTGGATCCTTCATTTTATATCGAACAAAATTAAATATCTTCGAAAGGTAGGTTACTGGATGACCATGAGTCAGGTGTCAGCCATGTGAGAGGTCCATACCGAGAATAGTATCTCACGGTTCACAGAGGGCAAAATATGTCGCTATATTTGCTGGAGCACCTGAATGTGTCTGGACATTCGCATATTGGCAATCGAAGAGTGCACAGGCTCGTTCGATGCAGAGCTCTTCGAGCGGATCGGTGAAAGTTTGTCATCCATAGTATCGCTTATGGGGATATCATTCAGAATACTTATTCGTAAAAACCGATCCCATTGCCTCATGACAAGCTCGAGAGACATAGTTTTCAGAAGGAATAAGTTCCAGTCAAGAAAACTCTCGCTCTTCTTCTCATCGGATTAATTCAACGATTTTCGAATCTTGTTGTTCGAGGGCTGATAATGATTGTGGAGTACTCATGTAAAAAAAGAGAATAAATAGATATAGTAAATATTTGAAGTCTCTATTTACTCCCTTCCACAGTTAGGATTTCCAGAAAAATACATAGAAAATATAGGTTATTTTTGTTGTTTTGTAGACTCGATTGTTTTTGCGACACTTCATGAGTTTTCTATCAGTGTATCCATAATCTTCAGTGCTCATTCGAGTTGCCTATCATAGAGATTTTTGTAATCTTCATCTTTGATTGATATGATTATATCAGGGATAATTCCATCTCCATCGATTCATCGATCATTCGGGGTATACCATCTTCCTATCGTGAGTTTGAGCATACTCCCATCTGACATACCGAAAGGGGTCTGTACAGATCCTTTTCCATAGGTTTTCTCCCCTATAAGAATTGCCCTCTTATGATCCTGGAGTGCTCCGGCAACAATTTCTGAAGCAGACGCCGAGAGGCCATTTATGAGCATGATAATAGGAGTGGTGGTATTAGGCCGAGGATATCATTTCGTATACAGTGTCTCTGTTTTACTTGGATCATTTTCACGAGTGATGACGGCTTTGGAGCCATTCGGTAGGATCACTGAAAGTATCTCTACGGCACTATCGAGAAATCATCCTGGATTATTTCGAAAATCGAGGATGATTCAACGAGATCCAGAAGCAGTAAGTGCACGAAAAGATTTTTCGAATTCATCAATGGTATGTTCACCGAAAAATCCAACCTCGAGATATCCTATACTGCCTGTGAGAATCTTCTCCTGTGTCGATGGAACCAGGACGCGATCTCTCATTATTTTTGTAGATATTTCTGTATTTTCTTCACCACGCAGATATTTTATAGTAATTATGGTTCCTTTTGGTCATCGAATTTTATCAACTGCCTGTTCTGTAGAAAGACCGGTTAATCGTGTTGCATCCACTGATAGGAGAATATCTCCATTTTTTAGTCCGCCCTTTTCTGCAGGTGAATTTTTGAGTACTTTCTGTACTTTTATTCATTTTGGATGTTCATCTATAACAGCACCGATTCATTCGAAATCTCACTGGAGCGTGTCTTTGAATTCTGAAGCTTCTTTTGGAGGAAAATATGAACTATGTTTATCTCAGAGGGATAGAACTAGTGATGAGATGAAATTATTCTCCATTTCTATTTTCGTTTTATTCGAAAAATGGTAAAATTTGGTCGAGATGAGTTTTTTTGCTTCTTCTATTTTATGAGATTCGAAAATTTTCTCCGCCTCATTATTGGATGAGTCTCATATAGAGATAGATGAAAGCTGGAACTGACTTTTTCCATTATCAGTTGTTATGGGAGATTGTCCTATGTAATACCCGAAAAAAATACCTGAAAAAAAAAGGAAAATGAGATAAATGTTTTTTTGCAAAATATTCATGTAAAAAAGTAGGGAAAATGTGACTTGCGGAAATTATATAGTTTTCATTACGGAAATCCACTGAAAAATATAAATCGATATTCATCATTTA
>JAYUQR010000066.1:0-33103 GCA_043756665.1 Candidatus Altimarinota bacterium
TCACTCATCATATTCGATCGATTTCAAACAGAAAATGCAAATATGTGTGTCTTCGCAAAATCAGGATGAGGAAAGTCATTCGCGGTAAAACTCGAGATCCTGAGAGCCCTCATGATGGGGACAGATGTGATCGTCCTCGATCCAGAAAATGAGTACAAAGCCCTCGTAGATACGGTCGGCGGAACGTATCTCAATATCAATCTGAATTCCAATGAACGTATCAATCCATTCGACCTCCCGCGCGCCATGAAAGACACTGATGCGCATCCTGGTGATCTCCTCAGGGGTGCTGTCGTGAATATGATCGGACTCCTCCACCTCATGCTCGGAGTCATCACACCCAATGAAGAAGCCATACTCGAAAAAGCACTCATCACGTCCTATTCACTGAAGGGAATCACGATGGATGATGATAATATCGAAGGGAAAGAAATCCCCCTCATGAAGGATCTCCTCTCAGTTCTCGAGACCATGGAAGGCGCTCGCGGACTCGTCGAACGTCTCGATAAATATGTTTCCGGTATTTTTTCTGGAGTATTTTCCCAATCAACGAACGTCAATCTGAAGGAGTGACTCGTCGTCTTCTCCGTGCGAGACCTCGATGAGATCCTCCGTCCGATCGCGATGTATATGCTCCTGAACTATGTCTGGAATGTTGTGCGATCGAGTGAGAAGAAGCGTATGCTCGTCGTCGATGAGGCATGGAACATCATGCAATATGAGGACTCAGCAAAGTTCCTCTTCGGACTCGTGAAGCGAGCTCGAAAATATGGACTCGGCATCACGACGATCACGCAGGATGTCGAGGACTTCATGACGAACCAGTATGGGAAGGCGATCGTGACGAATTCATCGATCCAACTCCTCCTGAAACAGTCCCCTGCATCGATCGACATCCTCCAGGACATATTCAAACTCACAGAGCAGGAGAAGTATATCCTCCTGAATGCTTCTGTCGGAACAGGACTCTTCTTTGCTGGAGGGGAACATGTGGGTATCCAGATCCTCTCATCGTACTTCGAGGAGAAGATCATCACGACGAAGCCAAACGTATAGAGAATATATACAAAATATACAAGAAAATATAAAAAAATCATAGCAAGAGTTTTTCGTATACTCTCTTGAGAAATAATAAATTATCTCTATAGTGAGTACATATCAGAAAGATCGAATCTAAGATACATCGTGCTATTGCGTATGGTCGACTAAATCCTACGATCCTCGGCAGGCGAAAATGGTATAACTATGTAATCTGCAGTGATGAACTCATATGGGCACGGAACCTTCGGGATGGTTATCAAATTCACGTATATGATCTCTATGAGAACCACCTCGTAACACTTATTGTATAAATCCTCTCTATGCCAAACGAACGCAATACCGAAAATATCGTCCGAGATCATTTCAAGGCTGATCCTCTTTTCTCTGTGATAAAATGGGAGGAACAAAAGTCGATGAACAAGCGAGTAGTAGAAGTACTACAATGAGGAAAATGAGGTGGAAAGTGAATAGCAAAACCCGAGTTTCTTGTTACTTTCCCACAAGGGAATATGGACTATCTGATTGTCATCGAATGCAAAGCGAGCCCGAAAGATCATGAAAGTAAAAATCCAAGTGAGAAGTCGAGCGAGAAATCTGTGAAATTTGCTGTTGATGGGGTCCTCTACTATGCAGAAAAACTCAAAGAGGAATACGATGTCATCGCTATAGCCGTGAGTGGTGAGACTCTGGATGAGCTCGTCGTGAGCAACTTCCACTGGAAAAAATGAGCCAAAAACGCTGAGGCACTCCCAGATATCCAGCTTCTCTCGATCAACAACTATCTGAGAACCTTCGCCAATGAGCAATTCTCTGAGAATCTCAAAAATGTCGATATCATCAAGAAGGCAATCGATCTCAATGATGAGTACCATGCCTACTCTATCTCTGAGACTACTAGATGTACCATTGTATCAGCGATCCTCCTCGCTCTCACGGACAATGCGTTCCGTATCAGCTATGGGACATATACAGACTCTCCTGATATCGCAAAAGCCATGATATCGGCCATTGGGAGTGCTCTCAAGGCAAATGAAGTCCGCAGTCGTGAAGCGATGCTTGGGGAATATAGCAAAATTCTTAATGAGCCACTCTTTAATCAAAATGAAATAAAGAATGTAAAACAAAAAGAATACAAGAAAACTGTCGAAGTCGTCAAAGAGATGATCCGCTATCTCGATACCAATGTCTATCCACTCATCAAGATGGAGTCTTCTGGCCTTGATGTGCTTGGGAGATTCTATACTGAGTTTATCAGGTACGCTGGTGGAGAGGGTGGCCAGGGACTCGTCCTGACTCCTGCTCATGTGACGGATCTCTTCTGTGATCTCGCCAGTGTAGACAAGGACTCTATCATCTATGATCCATGTTGTGGGACGGGAGGATTCCTCATCGCAGCGATGAAGCGTATGCTCAAGGACGCAGGCAATGACGAAGCCAAAAAACTCTCTATCAGAAAAAATCAACTTATCGGTATCGAGCTCCGTCCGAGTATGTTCACCTATGCGTGTTCCAACATGATGATGCGAGGAGATGGCAAGTCCAATATATATTGTGGTGACTGTTTCCCCATGGAGACGATGATCCGTGATGATCACAAGCCGACAATCGCATTCCTCAATCCTCCCTACGATGTCGGCTCTGCGGGACAGCTCCACTTCATCGAGTCAGCACTGGAGATCGTCGCTCCTCAGAAGGGTATTGTCGTCGCTATCGTGCAGATGAGTGTGGGAATTAAGAATGAAAAGGATCTCATAGCAGCCAAAAAGCGAGTCCTCTCCAAGCATCGTCTCCTCGCTGTCCTCTCTATGCCAGATGAGCTCTTCAATCCTGCAGCGACAGTTGTCACCTCCGTGATGGTGCTCCGAGCAGGTGAGAAGCATGATGGCAAGAAGACATGGTTCGGATACTGCAAGGATGATGGATTCGAGAAACGCAAACACAAGGGACGAGTCGATGTCCGCAACAAATGGAAAGCGATCAAAAAATCCTGGGTCGATGCGTATCATAACTCCGATGAGATATCAGGACTCTCAGTGAAAGCAGTCGTATGAGCTGAGGATGAGTGGTGTGCTGAGGCATATATGGAGACGGACTATAATACCCTTGCTGATATTGATTTCGAGAAAAAGATGAATGATTATATATCCTTCAAATTCCTAACAGGACTCAAATAATGAAGAAACTTTCAGACATCTTTGATATATGGTACTGAGTCAATCTTGAAGTTGTGAATTGTATTGAGACAGACAAATCATGAATACCTTTTGTTTCGAGAACTTCAGAGAACAATGGAGTTTCTACATATGTAGAACAAAACGATTATTTGGAACCCAATCCTGCATTTACGATTAGTATTGCTTGAAGTGGAAGTGTACTTTCAACCTTTTTTCATGACTACGAATATTATAGTTGACGAGATCTCTATATTGCTAAACCAAGAATAGCACTATCCAAACAAGAAATGCTTTATTATTGTACTATCATCGAAGCTAACAAGTATAGATATAGCTATGGACGACAAGCGAATAAGACTCTCAAAGATATACTCGTTCCATCTCCTGAAGATATCCCAGCAAGTGTAAAGGATTATAATCTTGACGATAAATTCATCGAGAAGCCATTATCTCCAAAAAAGCTCACTCTCGATACCAGAAATTGGAAAATTTTTCTTGCAAAAGAAGTGTTTAAGATTACCCTCGGTCGACCAATTCATAAAAGTGATTTAGAAACAGAACTATCAATAACAGGGAACCCATATATCACTAGGACAACTGAAAGAAACTGAACTGAATGATATATTGATGAAGAAATGGAAGAATATATGAATATATGAAATGCTATTACAATTTGAGCTGAGTGATTTATGGCATTTTATCAGGAAGAGGATTTCTATAATGGCAATAAAGTGAGCATTCTTCGAAATTCACAACTAAATAAGTATAATGCCATATTTTTAGTATCAATCTTAGATAAAGAAGTAGGAAATAGATTTAGTTATTGAAGAGGTGCTGTAAAGTGAAAGCTTGAGAAAATGAAAATCAAACTTCCTATTACTGCCGATGAAGTTCCTGATTGGCAATGGATGGAGGAATATATTAAGGGACTTCCATATTCTGCCTCACTCTAAAGAAATATTGAAACGGTATTTGTAACTATTGTATCTATGCAACTCGATCTCACTCGCGAACAATTTCTCATGCTCATGAAACTGGTATTTCTCGGAGAGTTTGTTATAAATTGACATGCATTGCCCCAAGAGTGGCAAGAAGAGCCCATGAAATTGAAAGATTTTATAGTACAGAAAGCAGTTGATACTAAAATATTGGATTATCTCGAGTACTATACTTGATCCAAGGAGTATGATTATTCACATGAGAAAAATGAGGAATTTTATGATCTGATAGATCAGTACTGTAGCCAAAATTTCCATGAAGATCTCGTAGAGATTATTTCTCATAATATATTAAGAAAGAAATATGGCGGATGAACAATAAATGTTATGTCTGCAGAAAAATACGATCACTTATTTAGTCAGATGATAGATACAGTAATAAATGATATTACCAAAAATGAATATGAAAATATTGTCTTGTCGACCGAGTAATTCCCAGTTCCCAACTATACTTTTTCTTATGAAAAAATTCCGCATCCCATTTTTCATTATAGGAAGTATAGTTTTCTTTGTTTTCGTATATGTTTCCTATTTTCTCCCTCTTACTATCCCACCTCTTGCTTCATCTCTCGTAATCCGAGATGTGCATGATGAGGAAATAGGCGAGATCATAGCAGATAAGCGTATCCGACACCGTGATATTGCATTTGATGATATCCCCAGTTTCTATCTGAGTGGACTCCTTTGGATCGAGGATCGAGATTTCTGGGACAATAGTGGGATCAGTTATCGAGGGGTTGCTCGGAGTCTCCTTCACAATATCCGTGCATGAAGGATCGTCGAATGAGCTTCGACGATCTCGGCACAACTCGTCAGAAATGCTCTCTGGATCAATGAAGATCGAGACCTCATGCACAAACTCCTCGAATCGCTCTACGCCATCAGGATTAACCATATCCTGAGCAAGAAGGAGATCCTCACTGAGTATGTGAATCGCATCGGATTCGGGTATATGAATTTCGGACTGCGATCAGCATCACTTTATTACTTCGGCAAGGAGCCAAAACATCTCACAGAAGCCGAGCAGGTTGCCCTGCTCATCATTCCGAAAAATCCGAATGTCTATGATCCTTTTCTCCATCCAGTCGCCTTCCAGAAGCGCTATGTGAAGCTATTGAATACCTTCGAAAGTGGCGGAGTCTTGAATTCGACTGATCGTGCGAGGATAGGATCAGAGCATCTGGACTTCCTCACGAAGCATACTCCCATCCTCCCATATGTCACTGACTTTATCCGATCGAGTCTCTCGGGAAGTGAGCAATCTCCGGGAGTGCTCGTGACGACGTTCGACCTCGGACTCACGAAACGCATCGATACCATCGCACAATCCATCCTCGATCGACTCTCTTGGCGCAATGTTTCTGACTATGGCATCCTCATCGCAGAGCGAACGCCGAGTGGTCCAGCTTTGCGAGTCATGATCGGGGGGAAGAACTATCACGAGTCCGAGAGATGACAAGTCAATACGACGCTCGCACTCAGGCAGCCTGGATCGACGATCAAGCCCTTCACCTACCTCCTCGCATTTCAGAATCTCGGATATACTCCAGAGAGTATGATGACGGATCTCCCCGTGCACTATGCTACAGCGGAGGGATATGCCTATGAACCGAAGAATTATTCCCAGAAGTATAGTGGGGAAGTGTCACTGCGAGAAGCACTTTCACAGAGTATCAATATCCCTGCCGTGAAGCTTCTCGAACAGGTCGGTGTCCAGACACTCCTGGATTTCCTCCATACCATTGGGATCACTTCCCTCAGAGAATCCAGTGACCACTATGGACTCGCACTCACGCTCGGTGATGGAGAAGTAACGCTCTTCGAACTCCTCCAGGCATATTCTATTTTTGCCTATGATGGACAGTATTGTCCGATCACTTTTACCCTCTCTGGTGGATCGCTATGCCACCAGGTCGTAGATCAGAAATATATCGATAGGATCAACTCGATCCTCATGGATCGCTATGCGAAACTTCCAGAATTCCCGATCAATTCCTCCCTCGACTTCGCTGACCGACGAGTGGCCCTGAAGACGGGGACATCGAGAAACTTCCGAGATAATTGGACAATCGGATTCACGGACCACTATATGATCGGTGTCTGGACGGGGAACAAGAGTGGCGAGAATATGAAGTGAGTGAGTGGGGCAACCTGAGCGTGAGAAATATTCGCGAAGATCGTCTATGCGCTCGAACCAGAGGAGACGATTCCAGAGATTCACGAGAGCAAAAAGGAATCATTACCCTTTCTCACCATCACGAGTCCGCTCGGAGGCTCGGTCTACGAACGAGATCCACTGAAAGTCGAAAGTCTTCAGGAGATCGCACTCCGGTTTCGTACCAATGTATCCTATGATAAAGTGAACTGGACGATCAATGGGAAACCAATAGAGAAAGAAAATTTCACACTTTACCCTGGAATATATATCTTCGAAATAGCGCTCCAAAAGGATGGGAAGAATATCGCGAGTGAGAAGAGTAGTATAACAGTTCATGATCGGGAATAGATCCTTGCAAATCCTCTAAAACGTATATACTTATCTATAAGTCTTCTTAAACCTCATTTCTATGCCGAAAAAAACTTCTCAGAGTATGCTAACTGATACACAAGTTTCTCCACCTTCGAATCACTGGAAGTTTATCCTCGCAGGGATCATCGTTGTCCTCATCGGTGTGATCATTGTGATCAATCAGATGGCACCAGCACTATTGCGTTTCGTTTCGGAGAAACCGAGTGCTTCGGGCGAGATATGGGATTTTTCTGAGAGTGATGATAAGATCCCGTATGATACCAAGGTACTCTCACTCGTCCTCCCGACTTCGGTGGATTCATGAGCGATCATAGCATCATGATCCGTCACACTGACCCCACATGTCGATGGGGTTGTCTCACTCAGTTCTGATCAGAAAACCCTGACCTATACGCTCTCGAAGACACTCTCGATCGGTGAGACCTATGAGCTCAGAATCGCAGGGTCAGTTCAGGGGAAAGATGGGAAAAAACTTGGGAAAGATCAGGTGCGTACATTCACAGCACTTCCGAGTGCTATGGTTCAGGGCATATTTCCAAAATGAAATCTCGATACCCTGAGTCAGAATATCACCGTTGTATTCAATATGCCGATGGTACGCATGACGAATCTCACGGAGCGTGACACACTCCCATGCCCCCTCACGATCACGCCAAAAGTCGAAGGGAAGTGTGTATGGACGAATACGAGCATTCTCGAATTCATACCATCGACATCTCTTCAGGGTGCTACGCGCTATCGTCTCGAGGTGACAGGAACCGCAGGTCTTCTCCATACACTCTCAGGATCCTCTACGAGTGATATCATGACGACTCCACTTCGCGTGAGTGTCTCAGGAGAGTTCTCTCCACTTTCAGGGATTTCCCTCATGACCAATATTCCTGTGAATCTCGATAATCTCAGTGTCTCTACTGAACTCTTTCTCGAGAATGGTACAGGAACTGAGAATCAGAGTATCAAAATAGAGTCAATCATTACACCAGACAAAAATGAAAGTGGAGCGCTCAGTGAGACGAGCTTCACGATCACACCAAAGAGTCAGTCCTATACCTACAATACGAACTATACAGTCAAAGTTCATACGACCCTGAAGCCGAAATATGGAACTGAGCCACTTGGGCAAGAGGTGAATGGCTCACTCCATACGAATGATTTTGTCTGGGTTTCTGCCTATCAGAATATCCTCAGTGCTACCTGAGTAACTGTAGACACTCAATTCTATGGTGAGGTTCCAAAGGAAGGTGTGTGAGTAGTCCTTCCCAGTGCATGACTCTATTTCCTTGCTTCTTTTGATCAGGAGATACCCCTTGATAAATCACTCTTTCTCCTTCGATCTCGTGATGATCGTACTCCAGTCGAGTTCGATATTGCCTATTCCAAGAAGGAGCTCTATAATATGAGTGGAAATATCACTGCTGTGGTCGATGACAAACAGGTACTGAGAATCACACCAAAATCAACCCTGAAACAGAATACTGACTATGAATTCGTCGTTCAGAAAAAGGCAAATAGAGCACTGACATCTGACACGCTTCGACGCTTCCATACTGCGCCAGAACTTCTACTCTCAGGCTTCCAACTCATTTCGAATACCGTTGGATGTGTCTATTCCAATAGCGACCTCGGAGATACTGAAGCTTCCGGATCGATCGTGACGAATCCTCTTTCACGAAAACCAACAATCACCCAAGATTATGGTCAGAATATCTGGAATCCAAATGGTTCATCCTATACGGTCGAGTATACCTGTCCACAAGTTTCTGGAAAGATCGCATATATCGTCGATCTGAGACTCGACCCAGAGCGTCCATATAGTATTACTTTTGGCACTCCGATCACTGATACCTATAATCAGCATCTCGCGAAGCCGACTGCCTTCACGACCAAAACGGGTCCAATATCACCGAAGGATCAGTATCTCTATAGTAGTCTCGATGACAATCAGACTCAGGTTATTCCATCGACTCTTCCGATCATACTTGGGCTCCTCTCGGTCAATATAGAGAGTGCAAATATCGATGTCTGTGAGATGAATCAGGAAGAATATTTGAAGTACCTCAACTGGCAGTCGACCACTTCATCGATGGAGTATGACTGTACGAATAAAGTCACGAAAAAAATCGCACTCAAAAATCACTATTGGACCCAGACACCCACGAAGGTCGATATCGAGAAAGAAGTGCTCGGTCATGCATTCATAACTCCGTATATCTACGTTCATGGATATATTGCTGATGCAACTTCTGATGACTATCAGAAACAGTTCAGGCATGTATTTCTCAGGTCCAATCTCTCACTTGCCCTCGAAGATGGGAAAAATAGTCGAGTGCTCTTCGCTTCGAGTTACGATGCGAAAATACTCCCTTCGGACCTGACTTTTGAGGTGTATCGATACAATGGAGATAGTACTACTTTTGAAAAGATCGAAAAATTCCCTATACTTTACGATGCGAAGAAGCAGGTCTATACCATCACTGATCCTGATATTCAATTCAATCTCCTGATCGCGAAGAATAAAGATTTCTCTGGAGTCCTGAATATGTATGCCGATCAGACATCAAACTACGACTTCAAGTATATTTCTGGTATGGATGCATCGAATCGAGACTATCTCTATATCTACCCAGAGCGACCCCTCTACAAGCGAGGTGACACTGTCTCCTTCAAGTGAATCCTCCGAAGTTACCAATTCGATGGATATCATCTCTCAGCCGTGAAAAAAGGAAAACTGAGGATCATTACATCAGAATGAGTATCTCTCAAAGATATGGATGTCACTCTCGATAAGCAATCGAATTTCCATGGATCATTTCTTCTTCCAGAGACCGCACCATTCGGCAGATATAGCTTCGAGTTCGAGGCGATGGATGAGAAAGAGAATCAGATTTATGCGTATACTAATGGTGAATTCTTCCTCGATGCCTATAAGAAACCGGTCTTCAAGGTCACAACTGATACGCTTATCCCTGATGTTATGCTAGGAGCAAAAACCGATGTTCATGGTCACGCGGAGTATTATTTCTGAGGTATGCTTGGAGGGGCAGACTACCAATACTCCCTTCTCTCACAGAAATACTATTTCAATCCTCGTGATTACAGTGAATATAGTTTCTCTCGTGATACTGCCTATAGAGACTGTTTCTACTGGAGTGTCTGTGAATACAGTGATTCACTCGATGATTCTGGAACTGGGAAGCTTGATGCAGGGGGCAATGCTACTCTCCACCATACCTATACACTTTCGGGATCACTCGGTGAGAAGATTTATACCTACTCGCTCGAAGTGTCTGATCCAGATACTGGGAAGACAGTCAATCATACAACGAGTCAGATCGTCCATGCGACGGATGGCTATGTCGGTATCAGGGCTCCCTACTGGAATAATGGGAAATCAGGCGTCAAACTCGATGGCATTGTCCTTGATTATATGGCAAAATGAGTTGCCTCAAAGGATGTCGGACTCGAGCTCGTGCAGCGAGAGTGGAAAAATGTCAAAAAACAGGGAGTGGATGGAGTATTTTATAATGAAGGATTTCTCGATGAATCTATTATTGCAACCGCGAAGGTGCGATCAGATCAGATTGGAGCTTTTCAGTATACGTTTCTCTCTGCAACGGGCTGAGAATATGAACTCCGCGCAACCTATACTGGATCTAACGGTATTCCTTTCACCTCGAGTACCTATGCGTACGTCTCATGAGGCAATGAGGATTTCTCTTGGTTCGAGAGAAATAATGCCATCGCAGAACTCACTCCAGACAAGTCGATGCTCTCGGTCGGAGAGCGTGCTGGATTCACCCTGAAGACTCCGATTCAGTCAGGAAAGATGCTCATCAGTATCGAGAAAGATGATGGTATCCTCGATTCATATGTCCAGGATATCACGAGTACAACCACTCGTATCGAATTTGGAGTACTCGATAACTATATCCCGAATGTGTATGTGAAGGTTTTTGCCCTCGGACAGAATCCGTGAGAAAAACTCCCCACCTATAAGCGTGCTCTCTCCGTGATCAAGGTCCTTCCAGATCCGAAGAAGCTCTCAGTCACAGTATCTACCGAGAAAAAACAGTACCTCCCGGGTGAGAAAGTAAAAATCACGGTGAGTGTCAAGGATGCCAATGGCAAGTGAGTCGCTCGAGCGAATGGCAGTCTCTCGGTCGTCGATGAGAGCCTCCTTGCCCTCGCAGGAAATCCTGAGAAAAATCCATTTGCCTTCTTCTATGATATGAAGCGCTACCTCGGTGTCGTGACCTATATTTCCCTCCAGAATCTCATCCAGAAGCTCGAAGTGAAAGATGCTTCTGAGGGAGAGAAGGGATGAGCGGGTG
Source organism: Candidatus Altimarinota bacterium (assembly GCA_043756665.1). GTDB lineage: Bacteria > Patescibacteriota > Gracilibacteria > BD1-5 > UBA2023 > STC-74. Next base: position 11,075 of record JAYUQR010000066.1, read on the forward strand.
ATGGACAGAAGGGAGGACTGAGTAAGAAAAAACGAGGAGAATTCAAGGATACCGCCTTCTGGCAGGCTGACTTCACGACGGACCAGAATGGGAACTTCACCCTCACAACTCCAATTCTTCCCGATAATCTCACGACCTGGGTGATCGAGTCGGTCGTGAATACCGCGAAGACAGAGGTTGGTGCTGGACAGACACATATCCAGACAACCAAGACCGTCGTCATCAATGACAATCTCCCGAGATTTCTCGGAACAGCCGATACCGTCGAGATTGCCCCGGTTATCTTCAATAAAACCGAAAAAGATGGAATCTTCGATATCTCGATCGAGGCAGATCATGTCACCCTCGAGAAATCCAAGCAGTCAGTCGATATCAAGGCAGGAGATCAAGCTCTTGTACCATTTCGCATGGTAGTCGATGGGATAGAGAAGCTCCGTACTGTCTCACCTCGTGCGTCGAAGATCATAATCAGGGCAGTAGCACGATCGTCGGGTGAGATGGATCTCATGGAGGTGACACTTCCGATTATCGAGACGACGACGACTGAGCAAGTTGCGACGAGTGGACGAGCCGATCCGACGAGCGATGAGGAGATCGCGCTCCAGAGTGATATCCGTGCGAATGGTGGATCGCTTGTAGTCAACTATGCTGCGACCCTCCTCCCTGGGCTCCTCTCAGGCATCAACTTCCTCGCGGCCTATCCATATGGATGCATCGAGCAAAAACTCGCTGCTATCATGCCACAGGTCTATATGAAGAGACTCTATGAGAGTCTCGGAAAGCCATATGATCTCGGTACCATATTCGTGAAGAAGTATATCGGAAGGGGCGATGGGTATATCCTGGTGTCGATGAAGGATGCGATCGGTGAAGTGATGACGGGACTGAAGAACTATCAGCATCCAGATGGCGGATTCGGCTACTGGACGGCACTGGAGTCTGACTGGACTCAATGGGAACAATCGAATATTTTCCTCACACTCGAGGTGGTTGATCGCCTTCATGATCTCGCGAAGGTAGGATTCAGTACCCCTCCAGAAATCCTCTCTGAAGCCTCGAAATATATCAAAAAAATATTTTATACGAATCATCGCAATTATTGTTCAGACAATTGTGGCTATGGACTCACCGATCGACTCCATATGATCGCATGAGTGCTCGATGCTATCCCAGATGACTATGAAGCCTACAAGATGTACCAAGTCCTCGTCCAGGATGCCAAGAATAGAGATCCAAGTCTCGATCTCAGATCAGAGAAGACTCTTGGAACTCAGGGAGTGGACTTTTCTCTTGTACAGGCCGATCTCCTTATACGACTTGCTTCACTCACACGCATATCTGCAGAAGAAAAATCAAACCTCCTGACTCAAGCAAAAAGCATGATGAAACGAATCGCAGATGAGAATGTCGTCATAAATCCTCGAGGTGCCTTCATCGGTCGATCAGGAACCGCTTCTCGTCTCTCGAATACTCTCACATTTATCAATCTCATTATCCGTATCGGTGGATCTGATGCTCTCCAGTATCAGACGATTCTCGATCATATGACTCGGTGGGTCATGAGTGAGAAAAGGCTCGACGGCAGCTGGTGATCCACAGCGGACACGACGGCAGTCATCCGCTCCATCACTGCACGAGAACGTATGACCCGAGAGGCGGCGAGCACTCACCTCCAAGCAACAGTATCACTTGACTCCACGGTCCTCGATCGTGAAAATATCGGTAAGGAGAATATTCTCGCTGTCTTCTCGACAGGATTCTCACTCGACCGTCTTCAGGATCATTCGGTCCTCCATTTCGAGAAGGTCGGAACAGGTCGGATCTACTATGATATCGCCCTCCAGTATGCACTGAAGGCAAGTAGGATCACCCCTCGAAATGAAGGATTCTTCATCGAGTCGGCGTACTACGACTATGATGAGTATCGCAGGATAGAGAAAGCGAAAGAAGAAGAATGGAATCGCTATATCCAGAACCAGATCCTCTATACTGACCTCCAGTATCCACGGGAAGTCGTGATGTATATGAAGCCACTCTCGACCCTCAAGGTTGGGAAGCTCGTCCTCGTCTCGAATCGTATGATCACTCCAGAGCCTCGAGATCAGGTCGCATTCGAGGGATTCATCCCATCAGGAACTGAGCTCGTCAATCCGAATCTGAAGACAGAATCTGCTGATATCACTCAGTCAGTCTCACCTCGAACTTCACTCTTCGATCATGAAGAATGGCAGGATGACAGGTATTTCGGAACCACATCCCGTCTGGATGCTGGAGTCTACGCCTTCACCTATATCATCCGTCCCACACACGTCGGAACGTATGAGCTCCGTCCGACTCGGATATCTGAGTTTTACCATCCAGAAGTCTTCGGTCGTACTGCAGGGAAGTCAGTACAGATACTCCCATAATCCTCTCTACTTTTCTTTGCTTTTTCTCCCTTTCTGTCTATAATCGGCTCGTTATAGTTATTTTCTCTCTTATGCTTACTGCTCTCAAGGCTCGAACTGGTACCGTACTCAAGATCGATGGTGGACTCTACCTTGTGGTCAAACACGAGATGCGTCGTGGTGGTCGTGGTGCGACCAATGTCGCGATGCGACTGAAGAATCTCATCATCGGAAACTCTCAGGATCGCGTCATGGACTCAGAAGAGAAGCTCGAAGATGTGAGCCTCGAACGAGCCAAGGCAGAGTTTCTCTACTCCGCTGGAGATACCTATTCATTCATGAATCAGGATACCTATGAGACGGTCGATCTGCATGAGGATGATGTCGGAGACTCCGCACTCTACCTCACAGAGGGTCTCGTATGTGATCTCCAGACCTTCGAAGGGAAGTTCATCGGTATCGTCCTCCCACTCAGAGTCACGATGAAGGTCATCGAAGCTGAACCTGCAGTGTCAGGAAATACCGCAGATGGAAAAGTCGATAAGCTCGTGAAGCTCGAGACGGGTCTTGAACTGCGAGTTCCAGGATTCGTGAATCAGGATGAGTCGATCGTGATCAATACAGAAACCGGAGAATACCTCGAACGAGCGAAATAGAGCAATACTTTCGAATCTCTCCAGAAATGGAGGGATTTTTAACAGACTAGTTCCGTTACTTTTCTGGCTAAATCGATCGCCAATATTTGTATATTGCCATTACTTATGATAAAATCAGGTCATTATTACAAATTAATGAAATAGAGAATATGGGGACCAACCAGTTTCCCTCGGTCATAGGAACCACAGTCAGTGACTGAGGGGTACAACAAAATCCCACAAACATAAGAATAGGGGGTATTTTAGAACAGACAAATGACAGAACTAACACTAAGAACAACATAGATCAATATGCAGATAACCAAATTCAAAATGAAAAACAACTTCTTGCGAGTCAATATATCATATATCCTGCAGATCAGGTTTTGAGTATACAGGTAAACACTTTATTTCGGAAGATAAAAAATACTTCTCATTTACCTGATGTACAGATATATGAAGATAAACATAATAGTCCAAATGCATTTATATTTCCAGATGGGCAGATATATATATCGAGATGACTTCTCGATATATGTGAATACGAGGAAGAGATACTTGCGGTTCTTGCTCATGAGATTCGACACCATAAAGAAGAACATTTTGTGGAAAGAACAAGAAAAACAGAATCCAAAAAGGATGATTCCTTCTTTGAACAAATCAAAAATACTTCGGGTTTGGGTCTTTTGCAAGAATGGAGAGCAGATATTGGATGACTGATTGATCTTGATAATTCAGGTATAAACCCTTACTGAGCCGCGATATTTTTTAAGAAACTTTCAGAACTTCAAAGAAGGGCACAGAATCATGATTTTTCCTTTACTCATGGTTCCAGTAATGATCGTTTTTTAAACACTCTATCAAGTGCACGTTTGTATGATTTTGAGCATATTTCTGAGGTAGAGCTCACTCCTTTTTCATCAAAAAACATACCTCTCTATGCAAATTCCAAAGTCAGAGCAATAGCTGATATGAGCAAAATACTTTCTCCTTACCCTGCATCAGACCGAATGTGATTTGATCTCAAAAAGAGAGAGATGGATAAGCTCACTATATATCAAACACTGATGGTTCTGCCACAATTGAAATCAAGAATTGAAGAACTCTACGGCCCTAAGGTACTCAATTCATCTGGAACTACAATACTGAGAGAGGATTTACAAACACTTTTAAAACAAGCACTCAATACATTGGAGAATAGTATATTTTCTGACAACACTTTTTCAGTAGAAGAACAGTCATATATTTTTGGTTCCATGGTAGAATTGTATACTCCAGATCTCATAGGTGGAAATATTGGATTTTGAGAAGTATTATTTCAAGATATTCGCTGAGATCTGGAAGACATACTTATAAAACTCGATGTCATTACTTGATTCAGAAAGCTTGGTGATTATCTTCATTCCCAAGGATTATTCATTACAAAAACCCCAGAAAATTTCACTAAAATACTCATCAAAGCTCATGTAAACGCTGGTACTTTTTTATGAGCTGATAAGAAATTTGATTATGATACATTTCTCAAATTCATCGAACAGTATTCTAAAGCAGTAGAAGACTTGTGTAGCAAATGTGCGACAAGAGACTCTCTCTATGATAGAGAAGGATTGATTCGCATACTCTGTACATGAGTTATTGGCGAAGTGGAAAATGAGTCAAAACTTGCCAAATTTGCATGGGAAAACTTCAAGATCAATATCGTAGAAGATCATTCCGACACTACCACAAACTCAGAAAAGACAGAGAACATTGACGGTTGGGAACTCCAGTTTGCACAAAAAATGCAAGAAAAGGACTATGGAAAAGCTATATCTATATTAATTAGCGAAATAGAGTCGACGTGAGAATGTGGCGATAATATCATTCATTTTGCCACAAATATACTTGATGAACTCAAAAAACTCCCACCAAATACTCAACTCAAGGATCGATACGATAGTCTTACGAACCTTATTGCTCAGAAACTCATAAAAAGAAATCCCTTAGAATTTATACACATAATTGAATCCCTGAGTAAGGAATATCCTGATAAGCTCACTCTTGGGGATATTCTATTTACTACGTATGATGAGATTGAATACTTATCGTATACCGATATAAAGAAAGCGTATGATGCAATGTTTAGTTTTGATGGTCAACAGAAACCTCATTGAGATGAAGACGCCCTCAATCAGATTTTTGAAGATAGTGTATATATTCTCGCTCTGCGGGCTATTCGAGAGGAAAATAGCCTCGGAAAAGCCACTGAAATTCTTAAAGCCGGTGAATGAGATAGGATTGTACGATACAATAACAAAAGTATCATCACTGATGAAACTCCAGAAGGTGTATATAAGTCATTTGTACATAACATAGAAAGTGGAAACGATGAGGAAGAAGATTATCCAGTAAATACTCTCCTACCACTACCACTACAACTTGCAACGGAATATCTCAAATATATTCCCGATATCATTACTGCATCTTCTATTAACCACCTCTGGCAAGCTTCCAAGTTTTTCCAAGATAAAACCTATCAGGAGGGTCTTCAGAAAGCTCTCATGGATCGAGTACTTGATACCCTGAGTTTTGAAGATGGTTTCGTTTTCGTCTTCGACAATGATGTACCACTGGAAATGATCGAGCGTTTTATCGATATACGAGCTAAAACTCACGAGCAGATTGAGCGATGCAAACAGGAGGTACTCAAAAAAATTCAATTTGAAGGAAAAGAGGGAAACATAACGGATTACTTCATAATCTATCAACTGACAGAAAAACGGAGTAAGATAGATATCTTGTTTCTGGCACTTTGAACAGGGGAAGATGATATGGCACTAAAAACTCTTGCCTTCAATGACTATCATAGTTATGTATCAACAGGGAAAGATATTGCGATTGAATGTGAAAAACTCTATATGATGTCTGAGACGTCCAAACATATTTTACTCAGGACGCTCTTAACAGGGAAGTGAGGAGTATTGGAAGATAAAGAAAAGAGACAACTTCTCTTGAAACGATTAGCAGAGGATCATATACAAAATCCCGATGGAGAGATAGAATCTGAGGTACTGAAGATATTTTCTATGCTTCTCGAAGAAGGGAAAACAGAAGATCTCTATTTTATATTCAGCTCTATCCTCCAAGATCGAATCTTTCGTCGTCCCAAAAAGCCAAGGAGTTATCTCGAAGTCATCAATAGGGATGATCATATAGATCAGTTTTTGCGTGAACAAATGTGAGATTATCGAGAAAATTTTTGAGATGAAAATAGTGCAATCGAAAGAGATTCTGGATATTCCTTCACGGTGGACTGAGTAGATCTCCAAGAATTATTAAAAGAAGATTTAACCATTAAATGATGGTATGACGAGTATATGTGCGATTGATATGAAGACGATAGTATGCCAAATGACATCGCAGAATATAACGCTAAGGTAAAAATAGCGAATCAAGCACTTGGTCCAACAATAGCCAATCCGTTTAGTCAAATATATTCTCAAGCCGAAGCACTTTGTGGGGGTTTTGAATATGCTGAGTACCATGGAAAGATGGACGCCACTACACTCATAGTAAATATTGCTCGTCAACTCGGAAGCATCGGAATCCGCTTCCTCCAGATTATGGGACAATATGTGGAGATCCCCGAATATCTACGAGGCTCATTCAATGATGTATATGACAATATCAATGGTCAATCAAAGATTGTAGCCCATACTACGCTATTAAAAGCGTGGCCAGAATTTAAAGCAGGTATACAGGAGATTGGTGAGTGTATCGGATGAGGATCCATAACAACTGTCTACGTTGCCAAAAGTACCACTGGAGAAAATGTCGTACTCAAAGTTGTAAATCCAAGTTTCAAATTTCAGTATGAAAAAATGTTTGCAACACTCCTTCAAACATTTCAATCTCTTGCAAAAAGTGATGCAAAATATGAAACTGCCATACCTGTTATACATGATATCAAGCTTTGGATAGAAAATGATGTCAGTTCAGAAAATTTCATAGAAAATGATGCTCAATTTTATAAAAAATGGAATGGTTGGAAAAATCATAAAAAAGATCGTTATAGTATACGAATACCAAAATCTCTCCCACCTGGGTCTGAAAAATTTAAACAAGAGGAATTCATCGAATGAACCAATCTCACCAAACTCGAAAGCTTACAAGAATCAGGGCATGATATTCAGGCAGTTATAAGAATAATTATAGCTCATTATATTGCACAAATAAAGGACGGTATAATTCATTCAGATGCACATGCTGGAAACTTTCGTATCACCGCGAATAATGAAATTGCTATTCTCGATAGAAGCTATTATTTGGAAATTGGATTTGCAGAAAAAGTATTTTTACGATCACTTTTTGCCAATATCAATAATCCTCAAAAAACATTCGAAACACTCATTGGATATCTTGCAAAACTCCCATGAAATGAAAATGTCAATTTTAGCTGAATCGAGTCCTCTATGGAGGCACTAAGAATCTCAGTAAGCACTCCTATGCAAAAAATATCAGATGTACTTGTACTATTGCGAAAAAATCAGGTGTATATTCCACTTTGGATGACACTTCTCCTCAAGAATATAAATGCACTCTATGATTTGGCAAACAAGGTGGGAATTTCCATGGATATTTAGACATATCCCTAAATAACTCAGGCATATGTCTCCAATCTCTCATTTCTTCTCGGATCATCGCCTCTCACTCGGCTCGTGCAACATCAAAAAAACTCCTTGAGCGAGCAAAGAGAGCAGTAGAGATATATATCGAAGAAGATGAGGGGAATGCGGAGAGATTTCTCCGTCAGTAGATCATTCTGAGAAGTATTCAAAAAACTCTTATTCTTGCGAATAAGAGTTTTGACTTTTTCTGGTGCCCGAGATGGGACTTGAACCCACACACCTTTCGGCATACGCACCTCAAGCGTACGTGTCTACCATTCCACCACCCGGGCACGCAAACGCAGTTTGCGAGATACACAGACAGAAGACAGAGACATAGGATTCTACAATGTTTCTGAGATAAAAACATTTCCAGTGTGTTTGTGTGACTGTTTGTGTTTGTCCCGCTTTGCGAGACTGGTGCACCCAGTAGGGTTCGAACCTACAACCAACGGCTTCGAAGACCGCTACTCTTCCAATTGAGCTATGGGTGCGTTCTTTCCTTATCGGAATGCCTGCGGATTATAGCAAGACGGTGAGAAAATGCAAATTTTTTTCATTTTTTAATATAGGAAGGTATTATTGCATCTTGGCGACCATCACATCGAGTCTCCCAATATTCTCATCCAGCTCAACGATGAGGGACTCTCATCTTTTTGATGCAAGTTCTGTGTGTTCCTGTCATCCTGAACTTGATTCAGGATCTCATCCAACTCTCACTTTTTGAAGATCTTTCTGGGATTGTATCAATTCTTTCTTGTGTTTTTCGAGGAATGATCGCAGAGACTTCAGGGGTTCGACGATATCTTCTCTTAGGGAATTGATATACTTCTCAGAATCAAAGAGATTTCACTTATTGGCTCGTTTCTCGATTTTTTCAAGTTTGATCACGAGGGCAACTATCTGTGAGAACGTATTTGCAAGGGCATCGAAGCCATCAGAAAGGACTCGAAAATTCATATCTTTCTGGAAGTTGTCTCGAATTACTCAAGACTCTTTCTCTATTTCAGGAGTGAGTGATTGGATCCTTTCTCAGAGTTTTATAAATCTCGTAAGTGGAAATATATGTTGAAAAATAATTATCAGGAGACTTCAAAATAAAAAATACCCCACGGAGAAAAGAATAAAAAAACCTATAAGAATCCATGCAAAAAGCCAAAACATAATGACATATCAGTATTCTTTTAGGCTTCTATATTTTGTTAGTGAAGGTATTCATATGAGTGAACTCAGGATCTCTTTTCATACAGAATTTACCTTTAATCATTCAGATAATATTCATAGAGGCACTAATTTTGATGAGTCATATGAATTATTATTTATGACTACTCATTTTTTTGTGAAAAGTATTTTTTGAAAGAGTGAAAACTTATATGTTATAAAAATAAATAATCAGATATAGCTACCACAAAATATATACGTTAATATTTCATCAATAATGCTATATATCTCAATTGATCAGCCAAACATTTGTTGAAGATACAAGAAAAGGATATTCAGTGTTATGAATAACATTCATAACAGGATACCAAAGTAACTTAAATGAGAAAAGAGTGTGTTAAAATATTGTTTCCATAACAGAAAAGGTTTTATTATAAAGCCATACTTCTGAATTTTGTTTAATTCAAGGTTGTCTAAATTTTTTATTTCAAGCATGCTAACATATTACCATAAATGATTATTTTGTGCAAAAAATCCTCCATTTCTGGAGGATTTTAGGAAAAGATTCCTGCCTACGCAGGAATGACGAAAATATTACGCTTCGAGAGCTTCTGGTGGAACCTCAGGAACTTCAGCTGGAGGGACGTAGTTCGGATCGAGTGCCTTCAGAGAGAGACCGATACGTTTTGCGATCGGATCGAAGGTGATGATACGAGCCTTCATCATCTCACCGACGTGGACCTTCTCCTCGAGACCCTTCATCATATCAGCCGTGATCTCAGAGAGGTGGATGAGACCAGAGATGGCACCATCGAGCTCGAGAAATATACCGAACTGAGAGAGTCTGAGAATCGGAGCTTCGATAATATCACCGACTTGATATTTGTCAGCGAGGACCTGCCATGGATTAGGCTTGAGTCTCTTGATCGAGAGTGAGATCTTCTCGCCTTCGATACCGATGACCTGAACCGTGACCTTATCTCCGATACGTGCATGTTTATGTGGATTATTCACATGTCCCCAGTCGATTTCTGAGACGTGCACGAGACCCTCGATACCATTGAATGTCACGAAGAGACCGTATGTGAGGATTCCAGAAACATGTCCCTCGACGATATCTCCGATCTTGATCGTTCCCATAGCCGCTGCGCGTTGTTCTTCGATCGCTGCCTTTTCTGAGAAGATGATCTTCTTTCCATTCTGATCGACATTGATAACACGGACCTGGAATGGTTTTCCGACGAGTTTGTTCAGATGCTCGAGGATACGCTCTGGATTGGCACCTTCGACTCGAGGATAGTTGCTCGGAGTGAGCTGTGAGACTGGGATAAATCCCTTGATCCCATCGAGATCGATGAGGAGACCTCCCTTATTTGCTTCGTTTGGTATAACGGTGATGATTTCTTTTGTGTCGAAGTTTGAGTGGAGTTTTTCGATAAGTTTTGCCTGACTTGCTTTACGCAGAGAGAGGTGAATGAGTCCTGAGTGTGCATCGTCACCGATGATGATGGACTCGATACGTGTACCTGGCTGGATATCGGATGTATCCTCAGTAGAGGAGTGCATATGAGACCCTGTAATGATACCCGTAAACTGACCGTCGAGATCGACGAGGATCATTTTCTGGTTCGCGACGACGACCGTTCCTGCGATAATCTGTCCGACATTGAATGAATGGACAGGGGTTACCGTCAAGAGATCCTGAGAGAAATCTGACATAAGAAATAAAAATTATAAAAATAAAAATAAAATGGGGCGGCCAATGGGGCTCGAACCCACGACCTCCGGATTCACAGTCCGGCGTTCTAACCAACTAAACTATGGCCGCCATGCTTTTGGAAGCCCGTAGAGTATATGAAAAGAGGGGAGAAATGCAAAATATTTTTGAGTTTTCTTCTTTTTTGTATATGATTCTGGTCCGGTGGGATGAAATACAGTGAGAATACTCTCTTTTTCTCTTATGGATGCGGTTGAGAGAGTGTACCAAAAGTTACTCTTAGAATCAGATACATTTCCCATTCGATTCCTCGTACAATAATCTCAGTATGAGTCAAGATATATTCTTGGTATTCCCTCTGAGAATATGATATTGTTTCCCTGTAGTATATTTTTGGTATAAGTTCTTGATATATAGTGGTATGTAGATGAGACGTTTATTCATAATCTCTCTTCATGGTTTTCTCTTTTTCACTTTCGGCGAGCAGTCTCGTCACGGCTCATGTCAGGCAAAATGTTTCTCTCGTTTTTGTCACCCGAGAAAAAATCGCGTATTCCTTCTCTCGGATAAAAAAATGGATCTATTCCATCGTCACGGTTCTCAGTTTCTGTATTTTCCTTCCATCGAGTGGATATGCCGCTACGGTCGGTGATACCCAAGAATTCATCGTTACTGCCTACTATTCACCGCTTCCAGATCAGAGCTTTTATCTCAAAGGGAATTATGATGCTGAAAAAAAGCTCAATGGAAATGGAACGAATGGTGCGAGTGGCGTTCCGGTATTTACCGGGATGATCGCGGCCCCGAAATGATATAGTTTCGGTACAAAAATATATTTCGAATGACTCGGTATAGGAGAAGTAGAAGACCGAGGAGGAGCTATCGTCACTGCTGGAGAGCGATGACAGGCCTATGATCGTATCGATATCTGGATGGGGCAGGGTGAAGCATGACTCAAAAGAGCACTTATCTGGTGACGGAGAAAGGTCACAGGAACGGTTGTTGAGAGTTCTGTTTTAGGGAAAACGATTAATCTCGCTGGAATTGATTCATGAGAGGTTGATATTACGCGATATGAAAAAGTAACATCCAATCTTGTTGGAACACTTCCTCCAAATATTCTTTCCGAATTTGCTGATCTCGGCTATACGAATGAGTGAAAAACACTCAAAGAAATGATCATATCATTTCAGATCGATCATGCGATTATCTCGAAGGAAAATGAGTCTGGTGCAGGAAATTTTGGTCCCCGTACCCAGGCAAAACTCAAGGAAGAATATGCTCGATACACCTTTCTCAAGGAGGCCGAGATACAACGAATCGAGTCAGAACGGGCACTTCTGATATCTGCACATACAGACTGGGAAAGTCGAGTATCTCAGGCTGAGGCAAGGGTCAATACATTTGGTCATCCAGCCCGCTGAGAAAAAGGGGATCATATACGAGAACTCCAGGCGTTTCTCCGTTCCAGTGGCTACTTCCGCGGGAAGGATACCGGCACGATGACTCCAGCAACGATCCTCGCACTGAAGTCACTCCAGAGAAAGAATGGTCTCTCTCCAACAGGAAGAATAGATACGCAGACACGTAATACCCTCGTAGAGACACTTATAGAAAAACAACTGGTATAAATTCCTTTATGAATTTTTTTTCAGAATAGTTTTCCACAGAAATATAATATCTCGTTTAAATTCTGCTACTTGCTGAGCATCCTTATAGTTATAGACTGTTCATTTTTTCGCGACAAAAACGATATCCAGTCCAGAATCTGCAAGATACGGTGCAGACATGTCATAGAGTGTCCGTCGGAAATAATTGCGATTGACACTTCACTTCGTCTGTTTTCCTGAGAGGAGAATCGCACAGCGATTGTGTCAGAGTGGATTCGGGAAGGTATTCGCGATGAGACTATACGAAAAGAAAGGTTTTTTCTTGCGTAAAACCTTTCCGAGTTCTTTTTCGTTTAAGCGAAATTTTTTAGAGATCATGTTGAGTGATTAGCCACGAAATCGTTCTGTAAGACCAGGGAATGTCACGATTCGTGCATTTCCACCGGCGACATTATGATGCTTACTTTTTCCACGAACATTCTTGAATCGGTTCGGATAGCTCACAGCGAGAACATGACGTCCCTTTCGGCGGCGTGCACGCAGAACTTTTTGTCCGTCGACGGTACTCTTTCGAGCAAGAAATCCGTGGACTCGAAGTCGTTTTCTTTTCTTAAATTTTCCTATCATATATCTATATTTTTTAAAAAAGCTCGTGGATTATATAGAATCTCTCTATGAAGTCAAAGTTTTTTTCAAAGTTCTGAGGAATTTGTATTAACTCACTTTCTTGCGCATAAGAACGACAGCGAAGAGGGATGAGAGGACGACAAGAAGAGCGATCATCCCACCAGGACCGGTTTGTACTTTTGATACCTTTGTCATGTCTGCTGACTCAGTTTTCTCATCACAAAGAGCCTTCAGGCCGAAGTCTTCATGGATAAGAGCTCAGGATGAGAGAAAGAGGGTATAGGAAGTATCTGTAGTATTTTTGATAAACTCGCCTTCTCCCGCTGCAGTGAACTTATAGATATTATAGGAGATGGCTCCAGTGACACTCGACCATGAGAGGATACTCTTATCAGCTGCTGTCTTTATGCTGATCTCTCAGACATTTCCTATACTACATCCAGGTTTTCAGAGAGTGAGTGTGATGGGGTCAGAAGCAAAGTTTGATATAAGTGTCTGGTCTGCCTTGAGTCAAAAAATCCGAAATGTATATTTTTTTGGCTCGAGTTTATCGATATACCATATGTATTCGCCAGATCCATTCAGGATCTTACTCGTCTCATAGGTAACTACCTGCTCAGAGAGGCTATCTGGATTTTCCCCATAGGCAATCTTAAACTTTACCAAATCTGTAGGGATATTCTCGACCCCAAAAGAGAATACTACTTTTGTTCATTGTGTTTCGGTTCGTACATTGAGAAATTTTCATACAGGAGTCAGAGCCTTATCTTTTACTGTGAGATTGACGACCCCAGTTTTCGATATTCACTGAGAGAGTGCATTCTTCAGGCTCACATTCACACCATAGACACCGGATTTCGCTGGTGCACGAGTCTGTCCAGTATATTTCCCTGCCCCTGATTCTTTCAGCACAGTGACGCTTCCATCGATACTCACACTGACCTCTGAGAGTCCAGGCTCTGCCTCTACCGTCAGTGTAATCCCTGTACTCACCTCTACATTCGTTGAAGGGGCAATGATGAGATTATTAAACATCGGATCTTTATTACTGAGACTGAAGCGCACCTGTGAAGAGGTAATGACTCTATTCGTGGCATCGAGGAGTTCGACCACCACGATGTTTGACTGCTGTGTGAGTGAAGGAAGCGTTTTACTATAGAGTCCATTCTCATCGGCTATGACGGTTGCAATGTCTCCCCCATTCAGCTTAATAGCGAGCTTACTATTCTTTTTTCCATACCCACTCACAGTAATGAGATCTCCCATATTGAGGATCGAATTATTCTCAGGAGTTATAATTGTAAGCGATTCTGTAGTGCCTGTATTCGTCGTTTCAGCCGTCTCTACTCTAATACTCTTTTTTCCTGCAGCATCCTCTACGGCATCAGAAACTTCGAGGGATTGTTCTCCAGTTTTTTTGAAGATAATAGCCTTTGAGAGCTTTTTCACACCTTTATCGACATCGCTAAACTGAATTGCTTTTCCCTGACTCGGGAGCGTTGCATTGTAGTCCGATGCCTGGAAAAATACAGAGCCCTTATATGTCGGGATGATTTTATCATCTTTGTCTCGAGCTTCGACCGTGATATCCATCGCTTCTCCTATTTTTATCGTATCGACTCATATGAGGGTAAAATGATGGATTTTCTGTGGTACAGTTTCAGCTGCTTGTACTCAGAGCATTCATGCGAATAGTCCCAGGATAATGAGAAATTTTGTATATGTTCGTTTCATAGATTTTTAGAATGAAGTGATATCTATAGCCTCCCGAGTATAGCCTTAATCGTCTATACTCCACTATTGTATGAGTTTTTAGCATGATATTCAGTATTGAGATTTATGCAAGCAAAATATTGCCAATTTTCTCAGACGGGAAGCGGTCTCTGAGATGTCATGATCACCTGCTCCGCTTCGAATGAACGTATGATATTTTCTGCATGGCGCATATCGAGTTCTGCGAATATATCGTCGAAGAGCAGGACGATGGGAAGATCGAGGTATTTACGGAGGAAAAATATCTCGATCTGCTTGAGTGCGAGGAGGAGGACTTTATTTTCTCATCGGGAGAGAAAGAGGGAACACTCCATACTCTCGGTATTCTCTCATAGTGGCGCTATCATGAAGGTAAAATCATCAAGATGGGGTCATATATGGGTATGTCCGGAAAGGATATCTCGTTCCGTATTTTCTCCAAGATAGCGGAATATACCTTCTTCCAGTCAGAGAGCGTAGACTTCGGATTTTTCCTGTATTTTGCTCGTATATCGATAGTGTATCGAGTATTTCGGGAGAGCGCCCGAGATCGATCCCATATGCTCTCGAACAAAATCCACCCACTTCATCCGATAGAGGTGATAGGTATAAGCCTTTTCTGAAAATGCCCTATCCCAATACGTGAGATCCCTTCTCTCGGCTTCTCCTTCACGGATCCTTTTCAGGAGAGCATTTCTCTGACGCATAATACCGTCATATTCCATACGGACTTTTCGAAATTGCCCGAAAGCACGATCGATAGTACTATCGATCGTATCTCGTCTCATACTCGGAGCAAAATAGAACAGATTCATATCGAATGGGGATACGAAGACAGTCCTATAGGGGAGTTGTTCTCTATATTTTACTCAGGAGAGGAGGGATCATTGGATCTTGTAGATATCTTTCTCTTCTCGTCTGATGCGGACAAATGATCGTATACCGATATCATCTAAAAATGAGAGCTCGAACTCTGAGGACTCATGTCGAGGCGCCTGGATATATTGGAGCGATCATCCGCTCGCGAGATGGATTGCCTCGAGGATATGTGTCTTTCCAGAACCATTTCCACCGATGATGCAGGTATGATCGCCAAGAGAGAGTGTCGTATCGACATATCACCGAAAACCATGAATGTGAAATGTGGTAATCATGGTCTGCAATGGTTTCTAATTGGGATATAGGTACAGATCTATTTTTTCCCGGTGATATCGATAAGCAGAGGTGCTGCTATACAGATCGATGAGTAGGTCCCGACGATGGTACCGAAGAGGAGTGCGAGAGTGAAGCCCTTGAGACTCTCAGGACCAAAGAGAAACATCGAGAGTACGACGATAAAGACGGTTAATGATGTGAAGAGAGATCGTCGCATGGTGTCGTGGATCGCCTTGTCAATCATCTGAGAGAATGGGAGTTTCTTATTTACCCCTTCCCGCAGTGTCGATCGGATACGATCCAAAACGACGATGGTATCATTGATCGAGTAGCCGAGAATCGTGAGGAGTGCCGTGAGGAGAAATGTGTCGATCTTGAACTGAGGAAAAAAGAATGACGTGATCACATAGAGTCCAAATGCCACAAGGACATCATGAATGAGTGAGACTCCAGTGACGAGTGCGAAAGGCCAGCTCGCAATTCCTTGGATCGATCATCGGAAGGCATACTGGATATAGAGTGATATGGCGATGATGGCGAGGGAGAGAGTGATATAGGCTGATTTTTTGATATAGTCACCAAATGATTCCCCAATATTCACATAGCGAGACTGTGAGATCGCGAGAGATGGATCACTCGTGAGTGTATTCGTGAGTTTTTTTACGAAATTCGCCTTGAGTTCTTCGATTTCCGTGACTTTTGATCATTCTGGTGTCCCGAATCCTGCCTCGACAACGAATGAGTTTGTCCCAGCGACTCCATAGACGGTGATATCATTGATAATCTCCTTTCCACTATAGAGAATCTCTTTTTTGAGTCTATTTGCTGCTGTTTTTGCACTCTCTTGTCACAGTGGAGCTTTTCCACTGCTGGCACTATATTCTATCTGTATTCCTCCCGTCATATCGATTCCGAGATTGACTCAGAGGAGCAGTGGTGCAAGCAGCGATATCGTAGATATAATACCAGCAAATATATAGAATCTGAATCGGTTTTTTGTAAAGGAAAACATGAAAGTGAAGTATAAAATATAAAATATAAAATATAAAATATAAAATATAAAGTAAAGCCCTTTAGGACATTAAAGAATATTTACAAGAAATTCACCCCATTTATACGATGAAGAATATAAAAGTCAAAAGAAACACATCGAAATACCTTGCAGATTCATGTCTCTTAGGGTATACTTAGTTACGTTTAAAGTCACAAGCCCTATGCAGTATAAAATCCCCATACAAATCGAAAATGAAGATACGATCGTAGCAGGACTCTCACTTCGACAGCTCGCGATCATGATGCTTTGGTGAGGTATCGCATATGGTATTTTTCAGAAACTTTCTGCTACAGCCGGAGAAACGGTAGGACTTTTTGTTGCTATTCCAATCGTTGTGATCGGAATTACGATCGCACTTCTGAAGGTATCAGAAATGACATTTCTTCCCACTATTCTCAGCATTATCCGCCTCTCTCTCAACGCCAAGTCAAGGATCTGGTCACATGGTACTGATAGCTATAGTGATCTCGAGATCGGCTATGTGATCCTCCCGAATCAGACAAAACTCACAGAAAGTAATAAATCACTCGAATCGAGAATCAGTGATGATACTCAGGTATCAGCAAAAATACTCAAACTCTAATTCTCGCATCTCCTATCCCTATGACTGAAGCTACTCAAAAATCTGTACAAACAGGAACAAGGCCACAAAAAGACTCGAGCACACAGCGATACCTTCCATTTTCTGAGATCCGTGATAATGTGATTCTCATGAAGGATGGCTCTTCTCGCATGGTGCTCAGGGTGCATGCCTTGAACTTTAATCTCAAGAGTACCGAAGAACAAGATGCCATCCTCATCTCCTACCAGCGATTCCTCAATTCTCTGAATTTTCCGATCCAGATCATCATCCGTTCACTGAAGGTCGATATCGAGGCGTATATCAATAGACTCAAGAATCTTGCCCTCAAACAATCGAATCCACTCCTGCAGGAACAAACATATAAATATATCGATTTTCTGATGAATCTGGTTGACCTCGCACAGATTATGAAAAAAGAATTCTATATCATTGTACCATTCGACTTCGAGAATAATGAGAGTGTAAAAAAAGCTGATATGTTCGGTATATTTCGCTCATTTTGGTCAGCTCTTTCTCAAGAAGAATCGGTGGCTGATATTCGTGGAAATCGAGTCCGTCTCGAAAAGCTCAAAAAATGAAACTTCGAGCGACTCTCGACCATAAAAATGAGTCTCGAGGCCATCGGACTGAAAGCAGAGCCAATGAACAAGGATTCGCTTATCAAGCTCGTCTATAACTACTACAATCCGAGATTACGAACAGAGAATAATCTCAAGTCAGAAACGGAGAACTTAAACCTCGGGTAAGAACCCCCCTCAGGGGGGTTCTCTCTAGAATGGAATATCTTCGATGGTGATATCTTCCTCGGGTTTTGGTCTTGCTTTATGCGATTTCTCGACTTCTTGCGGAGCACTGTCAGCTGTAGCGGCATAACCACTACCATGCTCATCACGTCAACCAGGAGAAGAGAGGAGGATAACATTTTCCGCGACGATCTCGGTTTTATATCGTTTTACTCCAGCGGTATCATCCCAGCTTCGAGTCTTGAGATATCCTTCGACATAGACCTTTTTTCCTTTGTGCATGTACTGTTCTGCGATATCTGCGAGACCTCGCCATGCGACACAGTTATGGAACTCGGTATCTTCCTGGAGGACACCGCTCGCATCTTTCCATTTCCTGTTCGTTGCGACAGAAAATGTGGCTACTTTTTGTCCATTTGGTGTCTCACGGACCTCTGGTTCCGCGGTGAGATTTCAGATAACCTGTACTTTATTCAGGGAGTTACTCATACTATGAATAGTTATGTATTAAGATATATATCGTATGGTTTTTTTAGAAAATCACAAGGAATTTTCTCGTAAAATCTTATTTTTCTATTTCAAAAAATAAATTCCAAAAGAAGGAAGGGATTTCCGTGACTATTCATTTCGATAATTTGCTAATAATCCAAATTTCACATAGAATAGGAGTACTCAGCACACTATGTCACATACAATAAAAAAGAAAAAAGTACTCATCATGACGGCGACAGGATCCTATAATCTCTGAGATGAGGTGATCCTCTGGGAGGAACTGAAATTTCTCCAGAATCATTATGGAGATCTGGCACATTTTACCATCTTCACACACGATCTAAAAAGCGCACTTTTTTTTGATCCCAATGTGAAGTTTGTTTCCTATTTTCCCAATAATTTCTGGGGGAATCCTTTCGCGAATATCATTTATTTTATCAAAAATATATGGATCATTTATCGTGCAGATATCCTCATTATCGGTTGAGGGGGACTCATATTCGATAATGAGCCTGATGTGAGTTTTTCTTCCCTTATGCGACAGTGGTACTTCAGAACGAAGATCGCACGAATCTGATGAACAGCGATCGTCTATCTGGGGCTCTCTCTCGAGATCAAAAATGTAAAAAATAAGATGCAGCTCTGACAAATATTTAAGCCCGGAGATTTCATCATTCTCAGGGATGAGAAGAGTGTGGGGATCCTCGAAGCGCTTGAGATTCCTTGCTCCCAGATACCTGATATCGCATTTCTCTATCAGCCGACGAAAATAGAAAAACTTCCTGAGAAAAAACGAGTCGGAATATCCGTGCGAGGAGGATTTCTCGGGGATACAGAAAAGGTTATCTCCGAAATATATTTCTTTCTCGAAGAGCGAGGATATGATCCTATATTTATCATCCATACAGCATCAGGGGATGAGAATAGAAATGATCATATGTTTATCAAACGGATTATGGAGGGAAAGAAATATAATATCACCGGAACGATCGAACAAACGCTCAAGGTCTATCCAACACTGTATGCGGTTATCGGTATGCGTTTTCACTCAGGAGTATTTGCTTGTGTCCATGATATCCCATTTCTTATGATTTCCTATGGTCCGAAAACGGATGAACTCATCAAACTTCTCGAGTTCGAAGAGTTCGTTATCCGACCTGAGGCACTCAATATCGAACGATTTCGAGAACTCTGGATTCATCTCGAAACGCACTATGATGAAAGAAAGACACATATGATACAAAAACACGAAAAAATACGTAAGGAACTCATCACTAAACTCGAAACACTCTAATCCTATTTTTTTACCCTCCACCCTATGAATTGGCAAGAACTCAAACAAAAAACACTCCCCTATGTTGAGAAGATCACTCCCTATATCGAGAAATCGAAGGCGTACTGACTCAAGGCACTTGATTTTACACAAAAACAGATCCAAAATACTCCAATCGTCCTCAAGACCCTTACTGAATATGTGGAAGTAGTTCAATCAAAGCGCCTTATACTCATCTGATACGATGAGAAAAGTCCTCTCGTTCCAGAACTTCTCCTACGTGCTCCTCTCTGGTCGACCCTCGCTTGGTGAGATAATGCGACCATCCGTTTCTATACCCCTCAGCTCGCTAGTGAACTCGCGAGACACCTCGGATTCGATACTCCTGTCGAAATGCGGATCTACTTCGGTGGAGTTGAGACATTTCATGCGACCGATATAGAAGTGATTAAGTCATGGTGGAAAGATCGATGCTACGATGGACTCAATTCCCCTCAGTGAAAGCATGCTCAATCTGACTCACATCCTGAACCAATCGATGATCCATTGAGAAGTACGAAATCCTAATCTCTCTCTTTATGATAACTATACAACCACTCGATCTCCTCTTTCTCATCCTCGCCATTATGGCCATACCAGTTGGTATCCTTTTTTCGATGATCCTCTGGAGGGTATACCGTATGCTGGATCGGGTTGAGAAACTCCTCGATGTCGGACTCAAACTCCTCGACATTGTACAAAATATTGATAAAATTCCGATGATGATAGTGAATAAATTCCTCGGAAAATAATGCTTAGCTCTTTGCCTCAGAGCTATCAGCACAGTATGCAGTAACCAGAGTGGAGCTCCTCCGTATGGAATGCCACTTTTGTTACACTAAAACCACCGAATAATTCGTCATTCTGAGTGAAGCGATCCGTTCTCCGTAGCACTGCGAAGGATGAAAGAATCCATGTTTCTGGTACCTGAATCCTTCCCTCGACAGGATGACGGGATAAGGAACAGAAGCAATTATTTAGCAGTTTTAGTATATTTTATGAGAGCTCGGATTTCTGTTCCAGTGGATGTAGAAATACTCCTTCTACGACTTTCCCTCGTGCAATTTCCTGATCAGGAAAGAGCTCGATATTCGTCTCATCGCATGCGAGATAATTTTCACTCCAGCCAGAGAAGTGGTAGGTTGGTGGAATGTTAGAATCTTGGAATCTTTGGATCTTGGAATCTTGAATATTTGGTTGATCAATTGAAACAGTAGACTCTTCCTTCAGATGCACCTTTTCGATGAGGACACGGACAGTTTTTCCTATCATATTTTCGGCGAGTTTGAGATATTCGACCTCACCCATTCGTATGAGCTCCTTCAAGCGGTTTTGTGCGATATGATTCGCCACCTGATCGGGAAAACTTCCGGCAGGGACACTATAGTGATCGAGGTGAGCCGAGAAGGGAAATGCATGCAGTTGTGTAATCTGGAAATCTCGTACGAGATTCATGGTATCGAGAAAGTCATCATCCGTTTCGCCAGGAAATCCGACGATGAGATCCGCTCAGATATTGATTATTGCCCCGTCTGGACGCTCAATATTGCGAATCTTTCAGAGCACTGTCCGTACTTGTTCGCCATCATAGTGTCGATGCATCGCCTTCAATATCTTCGATGATCCAGACTGGATCGAGAGATGGATATAAGCATTAATACGAGGATTCGCAAAGAGGGTAATGAGCCTATCTGACAAAAACTCCACACCCAGTGATGATATTCGGAGTCGCTCGAGAGTTGTTTTTTCGAGGACTGTTTCGACAAGTTCGATAAACCTCGATTCTTTATAATTATTCGATGTGGATGCTCACCAGGCACCGAGATTGATCCCTGTGAAGACGACTTCTTTGCCACCTCATTCGACAAAAGTACTGATCTCTTCGAGGATTTCCATTATTGGTCGCCATTTATGTCGACCGCGTGCCTGGACGGTGAGACAAAAGGTACAAAAATTATCACATCCCGTCTGGATGACCATGTATTTTCGAGTAAACAATTCCTTCCCAGCGAGTTTTTTTAGGGATCGGATTTTTGTCTGCATCATGACTCGCTTTTCTTCAGATGTTTGGTGGAAATCATCAGGGTCCTCAGGAAGGATTTCGATCTTTTCTCGATAGTCTCACAGTTCGCTATAGACTTCGAAAAATCGTGGA